>JAUVGT010000212.1 GCA_030593645.1 Deltaproteobacteria bacterium | reverse complement strand
TTGACCGCGGAATTGATCCGTTCCGGTACACTGGTATTATTAACCAAAGAAGAACAGCTGCGCCATGCGCGGAATCGTGGGCAAGAGTTTCCGGGAACCCCTTCTGAACTCTGGCTG
Organism: Deltaproteobacteria bacterium; assembly: GCA_030593645.1. Classification (GTDB taxonomy): domain Bacteria; phylum Desulfobacterota; class Desulfobacteria; order Desulfobacterales; family JAUVGT01; genus JAUVGT01. The sequence continues at coordinate 8,386 of JAUVGT010000212.1, read as the reverse complement.
GGTGTGCCGCTGAAAGTGAAAAATGAAATCATCGGAGCCATGGTCACCCAGAGCTACAAAGATTCAAATCTATATGGCGAGAAAGAAGTGGCGCTTTTGGTTTCAGTTTCAGACCAAACAGCCATTGCCATTGAACGCAAGCAATCAGAAGAAAAATTGCGATTGAGGGAGCTTTTGATAACATCGCTTTATCAAATTTCGAATGCGATTCATACCGCTTCAAACCTGAATCAGTTATATCGATCGATTCATGAATCCTTAATGAATATTATTGATGCCAGGAACTTTTCAATTGCATTGTATGATAACGAAAAAGATCTGCTTCATTTCAAATACACATCTGATGAAATTGATACAAATATACTCAGGCCGGTGGAAAACGCCAGTAAATCCAGTTCCCTAACTTATGAAGTGATCAGGCAGGGAAAAACGTTTTTATTGAGTGACAAAGATCAACTCGACCTGGTAGAAAAACGTAATGGGAAATTGCTGGGAGTATTATCAAAATCATGGCTGGGAGTACCGCTAAAAGGGAAAAATGAAATTTTAGGAGCGGTCGTAATCCAGGATTACAGTGTTTACAATCGTTATAAAAAAAGAGATATCGAATTACTGACTTCGGTTTCCGGGCAAATTGCCTTTGCCATCGAACATAAAAGGGCGGAGACTGAACTGGCAGCCGCTCAAAAAGAGCTGATTGAGAAGGCCCATAAAGCCGGTATGGCGGATATCGCGAACGGTACTCTTCACAATGTGGGAAATATATTAAACAGTATTAAAATATCTACTGACATCCTGGCTGATACAAATCGGAAAACACAAGTAACATCATTAAATAAAGCCAATGATTTGCTGCAGGAAAATATGAACTCTTTGGATGAATTTATCGGAAAAGATCCAAAAGGTAAAAAACTCATGGAGTACTATTTAAAAATCGGAGGATTTTTAAACAAAGAACAAGAACAGATGCGGAACCATTTGGATCGTTTGAACGAAAAAATCGATTTGATCAACAGGGTTATTCTTGACCAGCAGAAAAGCTATTCTGAAACAAGTCCCATGTTTGATGAGCATAATGTCAAGGAGATTGTTAGTGATGTGCTGGAAATGCAGTCAGAGTCTCTGGATCAACTCGGCATAAATGTAAACAGAAAATTCGCCAAAGCCCCAAAAGTCCTGGTTCAGAAGACAAAATTGGTTCATGTGATCGATAACCTGGTTAACAATGCCAGGGAGGCCATGTTAAACACTCCGGAAAAGGAAAGAAAACTGATTGTTTCGCTGAAACAATCAAACAATCGGGTATATCTAAAAATAAGTGACACCGGTGAAGGCATATCTGAGCAAAACCTGAAAAAGATTTTCATCCATGGTTTTTCCACTAAAAAGAACAGGAATGGTTTTGGTTTGCACAACAGCGCCAATTTTTTATCAGAGATGAATGGGAAGATATGGGCTGAAAGTGAAGGTGAAAATAAAGGCGCCGAATTCATAATCGAATTGCCGATTAAAAGATAGTGTAAAGAAACAAAAAAAGGTGATTTGATTTCCAATCGTATCAATTTTCAGGAATGAGTACTGTGTCCCTATATTTTCAATACGCTTGACATTTTCCGGTATACAATATAATCACAAAAAGTATAACATATATAATTTCACACAACTTAAAGATGACACATGCCGAAGACTGGAGAGAATAAGAAGAAAATGCAGGAAGACCTGACTCAAAAAGCATACATGGGGATCCGGCATATGCTGTTTCATAACGAAATTGTTGCCGGACAAAAAATACCGTTTAAAGACTTAGCTGAAATGATGCATATGAGCAGTACGCCGGTAATCCAGGCATTAAAATTTTTAGAGTTCCAGGGGTTGGTGAGACGCGAGCCGAACAAGGGATATTTCATCGAATCGCTGTCTTTGGAAGAAATAGAAGAAATTTATAAATACAGAGAACTATTGGAAGTGACTCTTCTTGATGAGACAGCGGAACGCTTTGATCGCAAAGGGAAAAAAAAGCTTCAAGCAGCCTATGACGCATACATGGAATCTTTAGAAGGCATATTTACCAATGAAAAATTAATCAAGGATATGGAGTTTCATATCACCCTGGCATCCTTATCCGGACAAACCATACGCATTCGCTCCCTTCAGCACATTTTTGATCTTTTGCATTTAAAATATCGGGCAAGCCTTCAATATGTTTCTGTTGAAAAGTCGGACAATACCGAACACGGTCACATTTTCGATGCGGTTTGCGATGAGAATTTTGTTCAGGCCAAAAAACTATTATCCGCCCATATTTCTCATGTTAGAAAACACGCTGTCCTCAATCTTAATCGAATGATTCAAGAAAAATCCGATTTCGCTTTTTAGGGTTCGCATAAAAATAAGTTCACACATTTTAAGGGCCGGGGCGCCCGGTCGGCAAGGCGCAAAAGCGCAGAAATATCAAGCATATTTCGAGCTTTTGCAACGCAGCCGAATGGGACGATTCGCCCCTTAAAATGTGAATTTATTTTTGCGCGAGCCCTTAGTATAAGCGGTTTAAAAATTCTAGCCATATCGATTCCGGCAGCCCAATTTTCCGCCATTCCGTCTACCGGATCAAGTCCGGTACAGGCTGCACGGACTTGTCCACCATAGTCTCCAGACCGCCATCTTGTCTCATCGAAGCCTTTGGCGAAGTCGGAAGCTTTAGGAACGGAGGTTGGCGACAACGGGCCCCAAAAATATTTGATATTACTAAATTTTTGGTTTTCACTGGAATGGCGTAAAATACAATTTTGACGGTCTCGTAAAAAGTCCAACTTCTGCGTTGTGCTGCATTTTGCAATGATTCAACGCCCCGGTTAAATAAAAAATACAGATTTAACAGGGCAGGTCCGATAAGTACGCTTCATCATTACAAAATTGCACGCCTTGAATTTGAACTCTTTACGAAACCGTCTAATTCGGACTTTTTACGAGACCATCAATTTTAAGATTTTTACAATTCGATCAAAATACCATTATACTTCTTATCACATATAAAATTATATATAAAATAAATTAAAAAATTCTATTATTGACAAAATCACAAAATCCATGTTCTAATATGCGTGTTTACAGATAATTCCAGGAGGTATTATGAGTAATAACAAAGACTATGTCCATCCTTACATACCCAATTCAGTACCGGAAGTGAAAGCCAAAATGCTTGAAGTGATTGGTGTTAAGGATATTGAGGAACTCTATGATGATATTCCCGATAATCTGCGATTTAAAGGGGAGCTGAATCTGCCCGAGGCTTTACCATCGGAATTTTCATTGAAAAAACATGTCGAGAGTATCCTTTCAAAAAATAAAACCTGTCAGGAATATACCAGTTTTCTGGGTGGAAGCTGCTGGCCGCATTACATTCCGGCAATTTGTGATGAAATCAATCAGCGTTCGGAATTTCTAACCGCTTATGCCGGTGAACCTTATGAGGATCACGGGCGATTTCAGGCCCTGTTTGAATACGAAAGCTTAATGGCCGAACTCCTTGATTTGGATGTCGTGAATGTACCCACATATGACTGGTGCCAGGCAGTCAGCACTTCGATGAGGATGGCGGAACGTATTACCCGGCGCGGTGAAGTGCTGGTCGTTGATACGGTTGCACCGGACAGATTGCTGGCCATTCGCAACTATTGTAAGCCGACCGTTAAGGTGGCCCTGGTTAAGCATTCCCCGGAAACCGGTTTAATCGATTTAGATGATTTAAAGAAAAAAATGTCCGGCGATATTGCGGGTGTCTATATCGAAAACCCCTCATTCCTGGGATTTATTGAAACCCAGGGGCAGGAGGTTGCAGACATCGCCCACAAGAACGGCGCGCTCAGCATTGTCGGAGTCGATCCAGGCACTTTGGGTGTGATCGCACCGCCGAGCCATTATGGGGCTGATATTACCTGCGGGGATATTCAGCCTTTGGGAATTCGTATGAATTATGGAGGCGCACTGGCGGGATTTATTGCCACGCGGGATGAAGAAAAATTTGTAATGGAATATCCTTCACGTCTTTTCGGTATTTCAAAAACTGCTGTTGACGGAGAATGGGGTTTTGGTGATGTCGCATACGATCGAACGTCGTTTGGTGTCCGAGAAAAAGGTAAGGAATTTATCGGGACGGGTACCGCGTTGTGGGGTATCACAGCGGCGGTTTACCTTTCCCTGATGGGACCCCGGGGCATGAAAGATCTGGGGAAGCATATCATGCAGAAATCACAGTATGCCATAAAGAAATTGTCGCAAATTAAGGGGGTAAAAACTCCCCGATTCCAATCGGTTCATTTTAAAGATTTTGTTGTTGATTTTAACGATACCCCAAAACCGGTGAGTGAGATTAACCGATTTTTACTGGATAAAGGAATCTTCGGCGGCAGGGATTTGAGCCGGGATTTTCCCGAGCTGGGACAATCCGCCTTATATTGTGTGACCGAGGTTCACTCCCAGGATGACATTGACACACTGGTTGAGGTTTTAAATGAATACCTATAAGTTTTGATGAAAGGAAAAATATACGTGGAAGAAAAATATAAATTAAGAGAGAATTTTCATCAGGCCAAATGGGATGAGCCGGTGATCTTTGAACTTCATACTCCCGGTGAAAGAGGGATTTTAGTTCCGGAAGTGGAACCTGCGATTGAAGAAGCGGTGGGGGATGGTGTATCGGCGATACCCAATAATATGGTTCGCAAAAAGGGACCAGCCCTGCCGGAAGTCTCCCAGATGCGGGTTTTAAAACATTTTCTACGCATGTCGCAGCAGTGTCTGGGCGCGGATTTGAACATCGATATCGGCCAGGGGACCTGCACTGTAAAATATAATCCCAAAATCAATGAAATACTGGCCGGTTTACCTGCGGCAACAGAGCTTCACCCATGGCAGGACGAAAGTACGGTTCAGGGAGCCCTGGAGATCATCTATAAAATGGATCAATTTTTGCGGGAAATATCCGGGATGGATCGTTTTACCCTGCAGCCCAGTTCCGGTTCCCATGCCATTCTGGTTATGGCTTCCATGCTTCATGCTTATCACGAATCCCGTGGAGAAGCAGAAAAAAGGGATGAGCTGATTACTACTATTTTTTCACATCCTTCGGATCCGGCAGCCGCGGTGGTTAAGGGATATAAAGTGATCACGCTGTATCCGGGAGAAGACGGCCTGGTGAATATTGAAGCCCTGAAAGCCGCGGTTTCGGACCGTACTGCGGGGTTATTTATCACCAATCCTGAAGATACGGGTATTTTTAACCCGAAGATTGCCGAATTTACACGAATTGTTCGCGAGGCAGGTGGCTTGTGCGGTTATGACCAGGCCAATGCCAATGGAATCTTAGGAATCACCCGGGCCAGGGAAGCCGGTTTTGATTTCTGTTTTTTTAATCTGCACAAAACCTTTTCGGCGCCGCACGGATGCGGTGGTCCCGGTGCGGGTGCCCTGGGAGTTACAAAGGATCTCATCGATTTTCTGCCTGTTCCGGTGGTTGATTTTGATGGGGAAAAATACTCGCTGAATGATGACCTCCCCCATACTATCGGAAAAACCCGCGGCTTCTATGGTGTGTTTCCTGTGATTTTAAAAGCGTATGCCTGGATCATGAGCCTGGGCGGGAAAGGGCTTAAGGAGGTGGCACGGGTGGCGGTCATGAACAACAATTACATTTTGGAGAATATCAAAAACCTTAAAGGGGCTGCCTCTCCCTATCCAGCGGGGAAACACCGTATCGAACAGGTCAGATACACCTGGGAAACACTTACCCGGGACACCGGCGTGACCACTGAGGATGTGACTAACCGTATGGTTGATTTTGGTTTCCACCTCTGGGCCAGTCATCATCCATTCGTGGTACCTCAACCGTTTACTATTGAACCGACCGAATCATATTCTAAAGATGAAATCGATGAGTACCTGGAAGGGCTGAAAAAAGTGGTTGAAGAAGCCTATGAAAATCCTGAGAGAGTGAAAACCGCGCCCCACAATAGTGTGGTGCATAAAATTGATCACAGCACTTTTGATGATCCGAAAAAATGGGCGATCACCTGGAGGGCCTATTTGAAAAAGCACGGGCAAGAGGATAAAAAATGAGTATTATGGATCAATTATCGATGAAAGACAAAGTTATTGTCATCACTGGCGCATCCTCCGGAATTGGTTTGGCCACGGCCAGACTGTTTTCAGAATGCGGGGCTACAGTTTGTATGCTGGATATTAACGATGCAGCCGGTGAGGAAGCAGCCGGGCAGATTGGTGAAGCCGGAGGGAACGCCAAATATTATCATTGCGATGTTACTCAAAAAACCGAAACAGGATCTGTTCCCGATACCATTATTCAGGAATTCGGAAGAATCGATGTTTTATTTAATAATGCCGGTATCATTAGTCGGAAATCTGTATTGGATCTGGAAGAGAATGAATGGGATATGACGATCAATGTGCATGTCAAGGGTGTTTATCTGTTATCCAAAACCATCATTCCCTATATGATAAAAATGGGTGGAGGAAGTATCATCAACACCGGGTCCGGATGGGGTCTAAAAGGCGGACCGAATGCGGTTTCATATTGTGCCGCGAAAGCCGGTATTGTAAATATGACACGCGCCATGGCGATTGATCATGGAAGGCATAATATCAGGGTCAATGCGGTATGCCCGGGAGACATCGATACACCGATGCTTCATGACGAAGCCGCCCAATTGGGAGAAGATGATTCAGAATACATGAAAGAATCGGCCAATCGGCCATTGCGCCGGGTCGGTCAGCCGATCGATGTTGCCAATACTGTGCTGTTTCTGGCCAGTGATCTTTCATCCTGGATTACCGGTACAAGTATAGTGGTAGACGGCGGAGGACTAGCTTAGGGCTCGCGCAAAAATAACTTTACATTTTATGCATCCAGGATTCAGGCCATCTTTGCCCGATCGTCGACTCCAAAAACCTCGGAATAGATTTCTATGCCAGCGGTTTTGCAGTCTCAGATCGAATAAATCTGACCTAATTCCGAGCACCTAAAATGCAAAGTTATTTTTACGCGAACCCTGAGTTTTGAAATCACTTCTGAGGATTTGAGTAGTAATCGGGATGACCAACAATTGAAAAAATTAGGTTTAATTGTCAATCCAATTGCCGGGATGGGCGGCAGGGTAGGTTTGAAGGGCACTGACGGCCCGATAATTTTAAAAAAAGCAAGAAATCTGGGTGCTGACCCTGAGTCATCGAAGCGAACTGCTGAGGCGATTCAATCTTTTTTAAATCTTGAAGATAATGTGGAAATCATCACTTACCCCGGTGAAATGGGTGAAGACGCGGTCATGTCATGCGGTGTTACACCGCATGTGATCGGCACAATTTTACAGGGACAGACCCGTGCCGCTGATACACAAAGAGCCTGTAAAAACCTAAAAAAGCTCAATGTGGATCTGATACTCTTTTCCGGAGGAGACGGAACAGCCCGGGATATTTTTTCCATTATCGGCGATACACTGACTGTCCTGGGAATACCCACAGGTGTTAAAATTCATTCGGGAGTATATGCCTGCAATCCAATGAAAGCCGGGGAACTGGCCGCCCTGTTTATTCAGGAAAAAATAAAGCGGGTCAGAGAATCGGAAGTCATGGATATTGACGAGGCGTCCATTCGGGAAGGAATTGTAACGGCAAAACTTTTCGGGTATTTAAAGATACCTTATGAACGGCAGCATATCAGGGGGTTAAAAGCCGGGTCTTTACCCAACGAAACTATTGCTCAGCAGGCAATCGCTCATGATGTTGCTGAAAAAATAGAGGATAATGTTTACTACATTATCGGGCCGGGTACAACCACCCGATCGATTATGGAAAAACTTGGACTCGATTTTACCTTACTGGGTGTGGATTTGATCAAAGGGAAGCAGTTGATCGTAAAGGATTGTAATGAAAAACAGATACTGGAACATATCAAAGGCAGGAAGAACATTAAAATCATTGTCACACCGATCGGCGGTCAGGGATATATATTAGGCAGGGGAAACCAGCAAATCAGTCCTGAAATCATCCGACAGGTCGGGAAAGAAAATATCATTGTAGCAGCAACCGCAGAAAAGATCAGTGCGTTACGTGGCAAGCCGTTTATGATCGACTCCGGCAATAGAAATGTCAACCGGATGATCTGCGGGTATATGAAAGTGATTACCGGTTATCGGGATCGGGTGATATATCGAATAACAGATTGAGCACTGTCTATTGTTTATTTTATCAAATAAAACCTGGTCCTTTGGGCCAGGTCAGAGATAAATGGCTCTGCCATAAGAAATAAATCAAAGTGACTAAAGTGAGCTAAAGTGCACTAAAGTTCCGTCGCCGCTAAAGCTATGCGGACAGT
>JAUVGT010000017.1 GCA_030593645.1 Deltaproteobacteria bacterium | reverse complement strand
GTATGACGCGTCTAGAACCTTACGAAAAATAATGATAATGATCTGCTGTAAAGTAAACCTATTAATGTTTTCTATTTTCACCGAGAATTGCTGTTACGAGATCATCATTCTTGACACTTAAACTTCTCTTTTATATATTTCAACCCAGACGGTGTAAAAAAACAGGGGGAATAAATGATGAAACACTTTTCATATATTATTATGTTCTTACTTATATTTGGACCAGTGGTTTTCGCGGATGATCAAGAATCGGCCCAAACGCTTCTCAAAGGAAAACTCGATGGTGTATTGATTATTCTGCAGAATAAAGGCATGGAAATAAAGGAAAAGAAACAGAAGCTCGCAGAGATCGTGGGACCGATTTTCGATTTCACATTGATGGCAAAATTGACTTTGGGGAAAAAATACTGGCCGGGACTTACAACTGAAGAAAAAACCAGGTTTACAGAAATTTTTACTCGTTGTCTCAAAGAATCATACCTTGAAAAAATGATGCTTTATACGGATGAAAAAATAGATTATAAAGAAACAGTCCAGACAGGTAAAAAAGTTCACATCACCACACTTCTTGTCTCAAAATATAATAAAATAGAGATGCTGTATAAGCTTTATCGGTCAAAAAAAGGCTGGCGGATATATGATATTGAAATCCAGGGTATCAGTATCATTACAACCTATAAATCTCAATTCGATCAGGTGTTGACCAAAGGGAATATGAGTGATCTTTTATCGGAGCTTGAAAAAAAAGAGGCTCCATTACAATAGAGATAATGAAATACTTAATATGAATGTTTCTTTTTCCTTAATCACCCGTTGTTTTGACAGATCTGTTCTGGAATATCCCAAACTGGTTATTCTTCTGCTATTAATGATCGTATCCTTTCTCGGATATCAATCCGTAAATTTCAAACTGGATGCCTCCGCGGAAACACTGCTGCTTGAAGATGATAAAGACCTTCATTATTCAAGAATAATTAATTCGCGATACGGGCAGCAGGATTATCTGCTGATTACATATGCACCAAAAGGCGATCTGTTTTCAGATAAAGCTCTCGCTGATCTTAAACGACTTCGAGACGAGCTCAGAAAACTTGACAGGATTTATTCAGTGGTTTCCATACTTGACGTACCCTTACTGGAGAGCCCCCCGATACCCATCAAAGAACTTGCTTCCAATGTGCGGACACTGGAATCACCGGATGTGGATAAAACCCTGGCCAGAATTGAATTTAGAAACAGCCCCATCTATCAAAACTTGTTGATCAGTCCGGATCTTAAAACAACTGCCGTGCAGGTCAACTTCCCGGTTGATAAAAAATACTCGGTCCTGCTGGCTCAAAGAAATCATTATCGGGAAACGCAAAAGACACGTGCTTTGACCGGGGATGAAAGCATGGCATATGAGGAAATTAAGACCCGTTTTCAGGAATATCGGAACAGGGTGAAAAAGGAAAGGCATCAGGACCTGATTATTATCCGGGGAATTATCGATCAATTTCGAAAAGATGCCGATCTTTTCCTTGGCGGTGTAAGCATGATTACTGATGATTTAATCAGTTTTATAAAAAGCGACTTGAAAAATTTCGGGGTTGGTATACTGATTTTTCTCAGTATCACTTTGAGTATTATTTTTAGAAGAATTCACTGGGTTATTTTGCCCATGTTGTGCTGCGCGTTTTCCGCTATCTGTATGATTGGACTCCTTGGCCTGTTCGGCTGGGAGGTAACGGTTATTTCATCCAATTTTATTTCATTGCAACTTATTATCACCATGGCGATAACCATCCATTTGATTATTCGGTACAGGGAACTGAAGCAGAGTGGGCCTGATACCGGGCAGCGTGAACTGGTTCTGAATACAGTCAGGCTGATGGCAACGCCATGCCTGTACACGGGCCTTACAACGATTGTCGGGTTTGGTTCACTGGTCCTTTGCAATATCCTGCCCGTTATTACTTTTGGCTTGATGATGATTGCCGGGATTGTTGTTTCTCTTCTGGTAACCTTCCTTTTTTTTCCAGCTTCTTTGATGGTGCTGGGCAAAATGACCCCTCACCCGGTTAAAAAAGAGCGGTTTCCTTTAACATCGCTATTGGCGCGTTTTACCGAACTCCATGGTCAAATGATACTTGTTGTCGCGTGTACACTGTTTGCGGTGTGTGCTGTTGGGATTTCAAGATTGGATGTTGAAAATTCATTCATCGATTATTTTAAGAAATCAACCGAAATATATCGAGGCATGAAAGTCATTGATCAAAATCTTGGCGGGACAACACCGGTGGATGTGATCATCCGGTTTGAAGAATTAAAGACACCTTCAGCAACGCCCGGGTCCGATACCGACAGTGCAGGGGATGGTGATTTTAGTGATTTTGAAGAGTTTGACGAGGTTGAAACCAGTGAGAAATACTGGTTTACTTCCCATCGGATGGCGCAGGTGAAAAAGGTACATGATTATCTTGAAGGGCTGCCTGAAACAGGTAAGGTACTATCTTTAGGGACGATGATGGACCTGGCGGAGAAGTTTAACAACGGCGAACCGCTTGACAATTTTAAACTGGCCCTGCTTTTCAGTGAATTACCGGACCGGTTTAAGGATATGGTATTAAAGCCTTACGTGTCTATTGAAAATAATGAGGTACGATTTTCAATCCGTGTTAGAGATTCAGAAAAGACGTTAAAACGTGACAGATTTCTAAAAAAGATCAGACATGATTTGACCTATAAGCTGGGAATAAAAAAAGAACATGTACACTTGGCTGGAATGCTTGTGCTGTACAACAATATGCTGCAAAGTCTCTTTAGCTCACAGATATTAACACTCGGTGTTGTTGTTATCGTGCTGATGGCTATGTTCCTGGCGTTGTTCAGATCCGTGAAAATTTCATTAATAGCCATATTCCCAAATCTGTTTTCCATCGGAATTGTACTTGGAGTTATGGGCTGGATGAACATACCTCTCGATATGATGACCATTACCATCGCAGCCATCAGCATCGGAATCGCGGTTGATAATACGATCCATTATATATATAGATTCAGGCGGGAATTTCAAATTGACAGAAAATATGTTAAGGCTCTTCATCGTTGTCACGGAAGTATCGGGTATGCGATGTATTATACATCGTTAACGATCATAACAGGCTTTTCGATACTTGCTTTGTCCAATTTCATTCCCAGTATTTATTTCGGTCTGCTCACTGGGCTGGCGATGCTGATCGCTCTGTTTGCCGCGTTAACTCTGCTTCCTGAACTGATTGTTCTCATTAAACCGTTTGGGCCGGAATCATGTGACAGTTGATACGTTATGTCACGTTATGTCAGGTTTTACCTCAAAACAGCTTTTGACAAATCAGTATAAAATTATTAATACTGAAAAAACATTGTAAAGGAAATGGGATTAATGAAGATTACAGAAAAGAATTTTATTATTATTTTTATATCTCTGTTCTTGTTATTTACAGGCTGCGCGCACCGGAAGACCATGGGGGTTTCACCATTGGATGCCGGCCGGGAAACAGAAGTTCAAGCGGTGCAGGATCCGGGAACAAACACTGATGTTGAAGAGGATGAACTCCTGGATGATTTTGAAGAAGAATTTGAATCAAAGGCGGTATATGTGGCTGATCCGCTGTATCCATTTAATTATGCCATGTTTCATTTTAATGATAAACTTTATTTCTGGGTGTTAAAACCGGTGGCCAAAGGATATAAATTAGTTGTTCCCGGTGTTGCCAGAACCGGCGTAAAGAATTTTTTCCGGAACCTTGCCACACCCGTCAGGCTAACGAGTTGTCTGCTTCAGGGCAAGGGAGCCGCGGCTGGAAATGAATTTATGGGGTTTTTTGTAAATACAACAATCGGCGTTCTCGGATTCGGAGATCCGGCTCAAAAAATGTTTAATCTGAATTTGAGTGATGAAGATCTTGGCCAGACCTTTGGTGTATATGGAATCGGTAATGGATTTTATATTGTCTGGCCATTTTTGGGGCCTTCAACCTTAAGGGATTCTGTTGGGATGGTTGGTGACAGCCTGCTTGATCCTATCTCGTATATTGAGCCTCCAGGCGGGCAGGGGATAAAACTTTTTAAAATGGTTAATGAAATATCTTTTGTTATCGGAGATTACGAAATAGTAAAGAACGCGGCGATTAAACCATATGAAGCATTCAGGGACGCCTACATTCAGTATCGGAAGGCCAAAATAAAAAAGTAGAAGCGGTTGATAACCATAACCCCAGGATCTATGGATTATTTCAGAAAGAGGAGGCCGGCCATGGCAGATGAAAAAGCAGATTTTACTATGAAAGATAAAGAAGACTCAGAAAAGGCTTCAAACGAAGGGGCAGAAACAAAGGATAAACAAACAGATAAAAATACGGAACCGGACAGTGGCCCAACACATCTGCCCGAAATTAATTTTCCGACTTTTATCATCTCTCTTAACGCGTCTGGGCTGCTGAATCTTGGTGCTCTTGAAGACCCAACCACAGGAAAAAGAACCAAAAACCTTCCCATGGCAAAGCAGACCATCGATATCCTGACCATGCTCGAAGAAAAAACCCGGGGGAATCTTACAGATGAAGAAGAGAAAATGTTGAAAAATGTTCTCTACGATCTCAGGATAATCTATGTAAAGGAAACTAAATAGTTTTATATTGTAAGCCGGCAACAGCCTGTAATTATATGAAGGACGTTTATATGAAATATATAAAAAGTTTTCTTACCGGGAAGAGAAAATTAGTCATGGCAATAGCCATCATAACCTTGGGTGTATTGCATTTTTCTTTTCTTAATTCTTCACTTGATCATAACCCTGTATCCAAAACATTTAAACAAATCAGTGATATAAATATATCGAATGCCTCAGCAGAAACCGGTGATGTGTTACAGGTACCGAAAAGCTTTATTGACCTTGCACGGATTGCGAGCCCGGCGGTTGTTAATATCAGAATTGTCAAAACCGTTAAAAGCGGTAAAAAGGCATTGCGAAATTTCGAAAATGATCCTTTGGATAGGGATGATCCGATGTATGACCTTTTTAACCGGTTTTTTGGCCAGGAACCCCGGAAAGATTTTAAGCAGAGAAGCATGGGATCCGGGTTTATCATCAGCGGGGAAGGTTATATTGTTACAAATAATCATGTGATCGAAAACGCGGATAAGATCAAAGTGATCCTGAAAGACGACAAAGAGTTTGATGCCCGGATTATCGGGCGCGATTCAAATACGGATATTGCGCTGATTAAAATCGAGGCTGACCACAAACTGGCTGCAGTGAAGCTGGGGGATTCGGGTAAACTGAAGGTGGGGCAATGGGTGGTGGCTATTGGAAACCCATTCGGCCTGGAGCATACGGTAACGGCAGGTATTGTCAGCGCCAAAGGGCGCGTGATCGGTTCAGGACCTTATGATGATTTTATTCAGACTGATGCGTCGATTAATCCGGGTAATAGCGGCGGTCCTCTGCTCAACATGAGAGGTGAGGTCATTGGTATTAATACGATCATTATAGCGGGGGGAAACGGCATTGGTTTTGCCATACCCGTCAATTTGGCGAAAGGAATCATCGATCAGCTTAAAACGAACGGTGAAGTTATCCGGGGATGGCTGGGCGTGATGATCCAGGATATCGATTTCGAACTTGCTGAGTATTACAAAATTGATCCGGGCAGCGGCGCTCTGGTTGCGGAGGTGGTATCCGGTGATCCGGCGGATAAGGCGGGAATCAAACCGCATGATATAATTCTTGAAATAAATGGCCGGAAAGTTGATTCAAGCCGGGCGCTGATAATAATGGTTGCAGGAATCAGGGTCGGAGAAACAGCCCGTCTCCTAATATTGCGTGACGGGAAAAAGAAAATGATCCAGGTAAAAGTAGCCCAGAGAAACGATAAGAAGATTGCATCCCATAAAGAGCCTGAATCAAGCCGGGAGGGTTTGGGCATCACAGTATCGGATCTGACACCGGAGATGAAAGAAAGATTTGATATTTCGGAAACCGGTGGTGTAATTGTGGCTGATGTCGATCCGGAGAGCAAGGCGGAAGAATCAGGGATACTCATCGGGGATGTGATCAAAGAGATCAATCGAAAGGAAATACATTCGATAAATGAATATTCAACATTAATCGGCGGTATTAAAAAAGGAGAGGGAATCGTTCTGCTGATAAAAAGAAAAGGGTTCGGATTTGTGATATTGAAATTCATCAAGTAATCGTCGGTTTGCAAGTCGATGGGCATGGAGCGAAGAGCAGGGTGCTAAGAGCCACAATCAAACAGGTTATGATTCCAATATTGACGGTTTCGTAAAAAGTCCAACTTCTGCGTTGTGCTGCATTCTGTAATGATTCAACGTACGATAAGTACGCTTCATCATTACAAAAATTGCACGCCTTGAATTTGAACTCTTTACGAAACCGTCTAATTCGGACTTTTTACGAGACCATCAATATTCACCGCAAACAGAACATCCTGTCATGAAAATTCAATCACCGGCAAAAATTAATCTTTTTTTACATATCACGGGGAAAAGGGATGACGGTTATCACAATCTTTCCAGCCTGATGTGCTGTGTCAGTCTCTATGACACCGTCGTTATTGATATTACCGGGACCGGGATTGCTGTAACCTGTAATTCCTCTGAAGTACCGGAAAATGAGGGAAATCTTGCCTGGAGGGCGGCGGATTTATTTTTCAAATCATTTAAACAGATGACCGGAAACAAGGGTACCGGTGTGAAAATTACGATTGATAAGAATATACCGGTTGCGGCAGGGCTTGGGGGCGGCAGCAGCAATGCCGCGGCGATTTTTCTTGGTCTTAACCGGTATTTCGGGAATCCATTTGCTGAAAATGAACTGATGGATATGGGGTTGAAAATTGGAGCGGATGTCCCGTTCTTTATTTTTCAGCAACCGGCGCTGGCTTCAGGTATCGGTGAACAATTGAAACCGTATTATGGCATAAAAAAACAGCCGGTTATGCTGATATGTCCCATGATCAATGTTTCGACGGCTGAAGTTTATAAAAATCTGGATTTAGGATTGACAAAATGTGAAAAAAAACTTAAAAGAATCCTTTTAAGTAAACAGGTTTTCGATCCGGATCGTCATTTATGCAATGATTTGGAGACCGTTACTGAGTTGAGATTTCCGGAAATTGCATCGATCAAAGACGCGTTGATTGATAATGGTGCCAAAGGGGCTTTGATGTCGGGAAGCGGCCCATCTGTATTCGGTCTTTTTACCCAAGAGAGCATCATCAACAAAGCCCACCGGGTTTTGATGCAAAATAAAAAGTGGCGTGTATTTTCGGCAGAGTTATTAATCAATACCGGATACAGAATACTGGATACTTAATGTGAAACGATTATATTTTTAGAAGTGGTTCTATCCCCCTCTTCGAGCTCAACTTCGGCGTCGGGGAACGTTTTGAAGTCATTCTTATTATTCTAAACTATTTTTTGGGGCGTCGTCAAGTGGTAAGACACAGGACTTTGGTTCCTGCATTCGGAGGTTCGAATCCTCCCGCCCCAGCCATTTTTTTAGGGAAGCTAAATAAGATATACACGGCTCAAACATAACGCGGCAAAGGTAAATCAAATGAACGATTATGTAATTTTTTCAGGAAATTCAAATCCGGATCTATCAAAAAAGATATGCAATTATCTCGACGTGTCGCTGGGCGGAGCCATAGTCAAAACATTCAGTGACGGTGAAATTCAAATTGAGATTGATGAAAATGTTAGAGCAAAAGATGTTTTTGTCGTGCAGTCTACCTGTTCACCTGTAAATGATAACCTTGTGGAACTTCTTTTGATGATAGACGCGTTAAACCGTTCATCAGCCAGGAGAATTACCGCAGTTATTCCGTATTTCGGTTATGCCAGGCAGGATAAGAAAGTCGCGCCCCGTGTTCCAATAAGCGCGAAACTGGTGGCTGATATGCTTACGGTAGCGGGCACAAAAAGGGTGATTACAATGGATCTGCATGCCGGCCAGATACAGGGATTTTTCAATATTCCGGTTGACAACCTTTTTGCCGCCCCGGTATTGATTCAATATATTAAATCTAATTTTAACAACAATCTTGTCATTGTATCGCCGGACGCTGGCGGTGTTGAAAGGGCCAGAGCCTTTGCAAAGCGCTTGAATGCGGATCTCGCGATCATTGATAAAAGACGGTCAGCCCCGAATGAAGCCAAGGCGATGGCTGTTGTGGGAGATGTGAAAGGTCAGATAGCGATCATACTCGATGACATGGCGGATACGGCAGGTACATTAACTGAAGCTGCCGCTGCTGTCATGAAATCCGGGGCAAAAGAGGTCCATGCCTGCTGCGCGCACCCCGTATTATCAGGCCCGGCAGTGGACAGGATTATGCAATCACAGTTAAAGAGTCTTGTGGTTACGGATACAATCCCTTTAAATGAGAATGCCCAAAAAAGCGGAAAAATAAAGGCGCTGACGATATCAGAACTGGTTGGAGAAGCGATTATCCGCAGTCACAGGGGTGATTCGGTTACATCCTTGTTTGTGTAGCCGTTTAATGATGATGGTTTCGTAAAAAGTCCGAATGAGATGGTTTTGTAAAAAGTTCAAATTCAAGGCGTGCAAATTTCGTAATCATGAAGCGTACTTATAGTACGTTGAATGATTGCGAAATGCAGCACAACGCAGAAGTTGGACTTTTTACGAAACCGTCAATGATGATAACATTCAAGCATGCACCCTATGGGATGCAGTTTACATTTATAAGTTCATTCGGTTTGATAGTGATTCATTACATGAAAGTGGTATCAAAACAATCAATCAGATTCAAATTCAGTGATGAATACCGAATGAATTTGTTTTCATAAAAAATAGATATTCAAGGAGGGTATATTTTTGGAACAATTTGAATTAACAGCAAACATAAGAAAAACAACAGGGAACAGTCCGGCAAGAGTTCTACGCAGTGAAGGAAAGCTTCCGGCAGTTCTGTACGGCCGTGGCACGGAAACGTTCATACTTTCAATTAATACAATTGATTTGGAACAGATCTTTAAAAAGGGAAATCCCTACCAGGTCCTGATCAATCTGACCGTTGAAGATGGTAAAAATACGATCAAACCGGTTATGATCAAGGAATTGCAAACCCACCCGCTCACACAGGATTTTTTGCATATTGATTTTTACGAAATCGATATGAAACGAAAAATCACGACCAGCATACCTGTCGTCACGACCGGTATCGCAAAAGGTGTCGAAATCGGAGGTATTTTACAGATTGTCCGGCGTGAACTGGAGGTATTGTGCCTTCCCACTGAGATTCCTGAGAGAATCGTAATAGATGTGACTGAACTTGATATGGGGGATTCGATCCATGCTCAGGAAATTCAACTGGAAGGCGATGTTGTATTCCTGGAGGATACCAATTTTACAGTCGTGACTGTGCTGGCTCCAAAGATTGAAGAAGAACCGGAAGAAGAGGAAGAAGAAGTAGAAGGCGAAGAAGGCGAAGAAGGCGTAGAAGGCGAAGAGGGCGCAGCTGAAGAAGAAGCAGAAGGTGATAAAAAAGAATAGTCAGGACTGATGGTTTCGTAAAAAGTCCGAATGAGACGGTTTCGTAAAAAGTTCAAATTCAAGGCGTGTAAATTTCGTAATCATGAAGCGTACTTATCGTACGTTGAATGATTGCGAAATGCAGCACAACGCAGAAGTTGGACTTTTTACGAGACCGTCGGGACTGAGATTCGAATAATCAGTTGGTTTAAATCTATCTGCCATTGTTCATCTGAAGGTGATATGCCAATAAAGCGCAACCGTCTGATCGCGGGTTTGGGGAATCCCGGTCGTAAATATGAAAAAACACGGCACAATATCGGGTTTATGGTTGCGGATGAGATTGCGGGCGCGTTCTCGATCCCTGTTGAAAAAAAAAAGTATGATACGGTCTTTGGACGGGGAATGATAAAGGGCGTTGATACGGTCATTGTCAAACCCATGGCTTACATGAACCGCAGCGGATCTCCGGTGCAGCGTATCGCACATTTTTTTAAAATATTAAGCGAGGATATGTTGGTCGTACACGACGACATAGATCTTGCTCTAGGAAGAATAAAAATAAAAGAGAAAGGAGGGCATGGAGGACACAATGGTGTAAAGTCGTTGATGGATGCCTTTGGCGGAGGAGATTTTATACGGATCCGCATCGGTATTGGGCGTTCCGAGGCTGGCAAGGACGTTACAGGCCATGTTTTGGGGAAATTTGACAAAAATGAGTCTGATATCCTGAATGAATCAATACTGAGAGCCCGGGACGCGGTTGTTACCATCCTGACAAAAGGAGTTAAGGATGGCATGAACCTTTTCAACATGAAAAATTCATGATTTCAAGTTAACTTTCAGATGGAGGAGAGAATGGATTACACATTACCTTTAATTTGTGCGCTGGTTGGTGTTGTGGGCGTTATATTTTCGATTATTCTCGCGAGTGTCGTAAAAAAAGCACCGGCCGGTAATGAAAAAATGCAGGAAATTGCCAAGGCTATTAAGGAAGGGGCAATCGCGTATCTGAATCGACAGATGAAAAGCATGGGGATTACCGGTATCGTCCTTTGTATTCTTATTGCGATATTCCTGGGTAAGATGCAGGCCATCGGATTTGCAGTCGGAGCTATCTTCTCATTTTTAGCCGGTTATATTGGTATGAGAGTGTCGGTTATTGCGAATGTCCGCACGGCTGAAGCAGCCAAAAGCGGTTTGGGTGCCGGTCTTGCAATGGCATTTAGAGGCGGTTCCGTAACTGGTATGATCGTTGCCGGTCTGGCCCTGACTTCAGTGGCGGGTTTTTATACGATTCTTATTGCCACAGGTACATCGGCAAGAGAAGCGGTTATCGCTCTGGTTGCCCTGGGATTTGGCGGCAGTCTGATTTCCATATTTGCACGTCTTGGCGGCGGAATATTCACAAAGGGTGCCGATGTGGGCGCGGACCTGGTGGGTAAGGTTGAAGCCGGTATCCCGGAAGATGATCCAAGAAATCCAGCCACCATCGCTGACAATGTGGGCGATAATGTGGGTGACTGCGCGGGTATGGCAGCAGACCTTTTTGAAACATACGCTGTAACGGCTGTTGCGACTATGCTTTTGGGAAATCTGCTTTTCCCGGGCAAAATGATTGCAACAGAATTCCCGCTGGTTCTTGGCGCGATATCGATTATTGCTTCAATCATAGCGATTTTCTTTGTCAGACTGGGCGCAAAGGAATACATCATGGGCGCTCTTTATAAAGGTATGTTTGGTGCCGCAATTATAGCCGCGGTTGCGTTCTATTTTGCATGTACCAAAATGATGAGTGGTTTCGATAACTTTTCCGCGATGGAAATATTTTATTCAACATTAGTGGGATTGGTATTGACGGTTGTGATCGTAATCATCACTGAATACTATACAGGTATCCGCAAACCGGTAAAAGATATCGCGAATGCATCAGTAACCGGGCATGGTACCAATATCATTGCCGGGTTGGCGGTCAGTATGCAGTCAACAGCCGCTCCGGTACTTGTCATTTGTGCCGGCATCGGACTTGCGCATCATTTCGCGGGGCTTTACGGTATAGCCATGGCAGCCATGTCCATGCTTTCAATGACCGGCATGGTTATCGCGATTGACGCATATGGTCCGATTACGGATAACGCGGGCGGAATCGCGGAAATGGCTGAAATGGATGAAAGTGTTCGCGCGATTACAGATCCATTGGATGCTGTGGGTAACACCACTAAAGCGGTTACAAAGGGTTACGCGATCGGATCTGCCGGTCTGGCTGCCCTGGTACTATTCGCCGCGTATACACAGGAATTTTTAATTCATGGCGGCGGAGTCGCATTAAAATTTGACCTGAGTGATGTGAATGTTATTATCGGCCTTTTTATCGGCGGACTTTTGCCGTTCCTTTTTGCATCTGTTGCAATGCAGGCAGTTGGGGAAGCCGGTGGAGCAGTTGTTGAAGAAGTTAGAAAGCAGTTCAAGGAGTTTCCGGGCATTATGGAAGGCACGCAAAAACCGGACTATGGACGATGTGTTGACATTGTAACCAAATTTGCTCTTAAAAAAATGATGCTTCCGGCACTCCTTCCGGTAGCTGCGCCGCTTGTTGTCGGATTACTCTTCCCCTATGTCGGTCTTGACGGTAAGATCGTCCTGGGTGGTGTTTTAATCGGGAGTATTATTACCGGTGTATTTCTCGCTATCTCCATGACCACCGGTGGTGCTGCATGGGATAATGCCAAGAAATACATTGAAGACGGCAATCTGGGCGGTAAAGGAAGTGAAGCTCATAAGGCCGCGGTCACAGGTGACACTGTCGGCGATCCTTACAAGGATACTGCCGAACCTGCAATTAACCCGATGATTAAGATATTAAATGTTGTTGCATTACTGATGGTTCCGATCCTCATGTAAATGTAATAGAAACATTATAATAGTGTATGATTAATGAAAAGGATTGGCGCGAATGTGCGCCAATCCTTTTTTATTGCTTGTTGGCTTAAGTTATGGTATATAATAAATAAATGCGGGTTTAAAAGTCCTCTTGCATTTTTTACGTAATAGATATATATTAAATATTTTGTATCAGGCGATGGTTTTTTTAAATCCATATTGTAATCTTCAAGAAATATTCAATTATTAGAAAACGTTAAGCGGTGTGAAAATGAGCAATGAAAATGTAAGCGGCGAATCGCCGGCATCACAACTTAAACAGTTTGAAGTCGGAGATCTTGCAGTATATCCTGCGCATGGTGTTGGCATGATTGAGGCGATTGAGAGCAGGATTGTTAATGGGGAAGAGCATGATTTTTATATCATGAAAGTCCTTGAAAACAATATGGTTATTATGATTCCCACCCGGAATGTTGATTCTGTGGGATTGAGATATATCATTAAGAAAGAAGATATTCCAAAAGTGTACGATGTGATGAGGGTAAAGCATCCTACCATCGCTGACAATCAGACATGGAACCGGAGGTACAGGGAATATATGGAAAAGATCAAAACCGGTTCTCTATATGATGTGGCGGAAGTTTTCAGGGATCTTTCACTTCTCAAGTTTACAAAAGATCTCTCATTTGGTGAGAGAAAACTGTATGACACCGCACAAGTCCTTCTTGTTAAAGAACTTTCAACAGCTAAAGAGATTGATGAGGAGACCGTCCTGACAGAGATTGAATCTTTTTTTATTCGGGAAGAGGATGAAGATTCCGATGACCCTGACAATCCGGATGCTGTTGAAACCCCCGAGAATTAATCCCATTAAAAATCATGACCGAATCCAAAACTTTTTCCTTCCTTGCCGAAAAGACGGATGAAGGTGAACGTCTTGATGTTGTGATATCATCTCATGTTGAAGATTGTTCCAGAAATTACGCGGCGGTTCTGGTAAGAGATGGGATGGTAACGGTCTGCGAACGATCTAAAAAACCCGGTTACCGGGTCAGGATGGGTGATGAGATCAGCGGCAATCTCCCGTCACCTGTGATGGTATCATTGAAGCCGGAACTGATTCATATTGATATCCATTATGAAGACGATCATATTATCGTACTGAATAAGCAGGCAGGACTGGTTGTGCATCCCGCACCGGGACATTACTCGGGCACACTGGTCAACGCTCTCCTCTATCACTGTCCGGGAATCGGTCCTCTTAATGGTGAACTCAGGCCAGGAATCATTCACAGGCTTGATAAAGACACATCCGGAACGATGGTCGTGGCAAAAAACACCAAGTCACACCTGCATCTTTCTGACCAGTTTAAAACACGAAAAATCAATAAAATATATATCGCGCTGGTAAACGGGAAAATGGAGACTGCAACAGGCGAGATCAAGCTGCCCATCGGAAGACACCCGGTAAACAGAAAGAAAATGTCGGTAAACAGCCGAAAAAGCCGTAGTGCCGTAACCTTATGGAAATTGAAAAAAGATTTTACGTGGGCGTCTTACCTTGAGCTTCAGCTAAAAACCGGGCGAACCCACCAGATACGTGTTCACTGTACGGCTGTTCGTCATCCGATAGTCGGTGACCCGGTATACGGGGGACAGAAACCGGCAAAGAACGTACCAAAATCTGTGGCGGCCATTTTAAAATCAGCACCAAGGCAGATGCTGCATGCCTTATGTCTTGAGTTCAGCCATCCTGTTACAAAGAAGGATATGACATTCAGTTCACCTGTTCCACCGGATATGCAGGAATTGCTGGATAAGCTGGAGGAAGTTTCTTTTACACCGCTTTTACGATCAGGAATCCAAGATAGCTGAAATAACAGGCGAGAAGGATTAATCCTTCTGACCGTTTAATTGTGTAATCCTTTCTCATAAAAAACCACGGCAATAAACTTGTAAATATCATTACGATGTAGTCAATCCAGAGACCGCTTTCGACAAAACCGCCAGGTATCGGGATCGGTCTAACGAGGGAAGCGGCACCCAGCACACTTAAAATATTGAACACATTGCTCCCCACGAGATTTCCGATACTGATATCCATTTCCTTTCTTAACGCGGCCACCACGGAGGTCGCAAGTTCCGGTAGGGATGTTCCAAATGCAACGATTGTCAGACCGATAAATTTTTCGCTGACCCCTAATATTTTCATTATTTTTACTGCGTAACTGACTACAATCTCGGCCCCTGCGATAACACCGATGATTCCAACACCAACAAAAAGTATCTGTCGGGACCTGGAATCGATATATTCAATGCCTTCTGCTTCAGACGCGGCATCGGGAATGGTATTTGAATTGTTTTCTAATTCTTTTTTTGCGAAATAATAATTCATTATCGTGTAAATAATGACACCGATAAAGAGGGTAGCACCTTCAATTCGACCGATTAAAGAATTAAAAGAGATAATCAGAAGGTAGAGTGATATCGCCAGCATGATGGGGATATCGCGTTTGACAACGGTGCGATGACTGGTGATGGGTTGAAACAATGCCGCCATTCCCAGGACCAGTGCAATATTGCATATATTGCTGCCGACCACATTGCCCACAGCTATCATACTGTTGCCCTTAACCGAAGAGACTATGCTGACCACCATTTCAGGGGCAGAGGTCCCGAATGCCACGACAGTCAGACCGATAACAATGGGTGTTATACCCAAACTTCGGGCAAGACTTGATGCCCCCTTTACAAGCCATCCCGCCCCATAATAGAGCAATATAAAACCGATCAGGCAGAACAATATATACAGCAGCATATTTTATGGACTCCTTTTAAATATTTACGCCATATCTTTGTTGTAGCAGAGTCTGCAGCATTGAAGGCATCGTTTTGATTCTGCAGTGGCATCTTTCTCTTTGAGAACAAGATCCGCCTCATCAAAACATTTGATCCGTTCTGCAACCGGCAGTTCGGGCATTTCCGCGCGTTTCGATTGTTTTAAACCATCCACCGTTTTAAATATGGATTCCGGAATGTGTTTTTTTCGTAATGAGCGCCGAACAGGCGCGGTTTCGCCGGTTTCAAGATATTGATGAATGGCTCTTGCCGCGCGCCTGCCGCCTCCGATTGCTTCAACAACCAGGCTGGCACCGGTATAAGCATCTCCAGCAGCGAAAATATAGGGTATATTGGCCTGAAGGATTTCAGGATTGGCATCAATAGTGTTCCATCGGGTCAGGGTAAGGTCTTTCAGGCGTTTACCATTTTCGACAAATGAAACATCAGGGCCCTGACCGATCGCTGTAATCAGCATGTCGATTTCCATGAGTGTTTCAGAACCTTCAATGGGTACAGGACTTCTTCGACCGCTTGCATCCGGTTCTCCGAGTTTCATTTTCTTATACTCAAGATGATTGACCCGGCCGTTTTCATCACCAATGACTTTTAAAGGTGCAGCCAGAAAGTTAAATTTCACTCCTTCATGTTCAGCCGCAACAATTTCAACCTCATTGGCAGGCATCTCATTTCTTGTTCTTCGGTAGACGATGGATACTTCTTCTGCTCCCAGGCGAACAAGGGTGCGCACACAATCGATAGCGGTATTTCCCCCACCGATGACCGCACACTTATTGCCGATTTTTAATTTGTGAACCGGCATGTTTCGCTGCTGGTTTTCAGCAAACTTTGTCAGAAAGTCGATCCCGGTGTAACATCCTTCAAGGTTTTCACCTTCTACCCTTAAGCTGTAATCTTTCCATGCTCCGATTCCAAGAAAAACAGAGTCAAAACCCGCGGAGATCAATGAGCCAAGGTCAAAATCGGAACCCATTTTTACATTTGGGATGTATTTAATGTTAAGATTTAAAATACTATCAATTTCCCATTGCAGGACTTCTTTGGGGAGTCGATATTCGGGGATGCCGTAGCGTATCATTCCTCCAAGTTTGGGCATCATATCGAAAATGGTAACACTATGGCCCAGGCGGCGGAGGAAATACGCGCAGCTTAATCCGGCCGGACCACCGCCCACAAGAGCGACTTTTTTACCAGTATCCGGGGCGCAAGGGATCGGCAGTCTTTTGCCTGAATTCATCTCATAATCAGCGACAAAACGTTTCAGCTGATTAATCGATACAGGTTCTTCTTCAATTCCGCGGCGGCAATAATCTTCGCATGGATGCGGGCACACACGTCCGCATGATAACAAAAGTGGATTACGTTCGCGTATTGTATTAACAGCCCCCTCATAATCACCCTCCCTGATTTGGGCGATATATTTTGGAATATTGATTTCAGCCGGACAGGTCTGGCTGCATGGTGCATGGGCACCATCTTTCCTGTTGAAATCCAGGAGTCTTTCAGATATTGTTCTAACGGTTAAAATACTTTTCGGGCATGCATTTTCGCAGGCCCCGCATCCGACGCATTTGTCCTTATCAACAACAGGGTAGCCATCCGGCCCTATTTTTATTGCGTCAAACGTACATGATCGTACACAGTCTCCCTTACCCAGGCATCCGACCGTACATAGGCGCTGACCACCGGAGAACGTGGAAAGAGCACTGCATGTTTGCAGTCCCATATAGTGGTATCTGTCATCCGCACGATTGCCCCCAAGACATGAATTTTTTGATAGCGCGGATTCAGCACTGCCCACTTCTACGCCCATTACAGCGCCGACATTTTCGGCTGTTTCCGGACCCGCAACGATACATACACTCGGTTGGGCTTTACCCATAACCACAGCATCAGCCGCAGCCGCGCAGCCCGCATATCCACATCCACCGCAATTCGCGCCAGCTAAAAGGCTTTCAACTTCTGCAATTCGGGGATCTTCATACACATAAAATATTTTGGACGCGAAACTTAAGATTAATCCGCAAATACCGCCTACACCAAGCATGACCAGTAATGCTGTCACGATTACCTCCAGTTGCAGTCAGTCGTCTGTTATCGATTATCCGTTCTTGATAAAATCAGGCAAGAAGGCAGGAATGATTTTAAGAGCTGACTCTATATTTTTTATAACTTTAAGTGAGTTGTTCTTTTCTGTATTTTATACTATTCCCTTAAAAGCAAAGAATGTCAGAGAAAGAACGCCTGCTGTGACCAGGGCAATTGATGTATCCTGCAATGGTTTTGGAACTCTTGCCAAAAGTATTCGTTCGCGTACACCCGCAAAAAGAATCAATGCGAGTCCGAAACCGACCGCATAGCCAAATGAAGTCACCAGCGCTTTTTGAAAATTGAGCTCCTTGTTTATATTTAGAATACAGGCACCGAAAACAGCGCAATTGGTTGTAATCAAAGGCAGAAAAATTCCTAAACCCGCGTAGAGTGCGGGGATGCTTTTTTTCAGGAACATTTCCACGAACTGGACCAGGGAGGCGATTACAAGAATAAAGGCGATGGTTTTTAAATATTTCAGCTCAAAGGGTACCAGTATCCAGTAATACACCATCCAGGTAATCACACCGGCCATTACCAGTACAAATACGACAGCCATGGCCATACCCACTGCTGTTTCCATTTTCTTTGATGTTCCAAGAAAAGGGCAGTTACCCAGAAACTGGGCCAGAAGAATATTTTGAACAAATATAGTGGTTATTAAGATGACTACATAATCACCCATTGATGCGCTCCTTTATATATTATTTATTCCCTATCAGGTTCATGACGCACAGCATTAATCCCAGGCAGATAAAAGCCCCTGGAGGCTGGACCATAAATGCAAACGGTTCAAAAGAGGGTGCATAGTTTGCTAACTCAAACATGATTTCTGCTTTTTTATGGAGTGTTAATGTTCCGTTACCGATTATTTCCCTGATTGCTGCCAGGGCACTTAATGAGAGCGTGAATCCGATTCCAATGCCCAAACCGTCCAATAGTGATGGAACAATGCCATTTTTAGAAGCAAATGCTTCCGCGCGTCCAAGCACGATACAGTTTACAACGATAAGAGGGATAAATACACCCAAACTGATATATAGTTCATATGCGTATGCCTGCATCATAAGTTCCACAACAATTACAAATGTTGCGATGATAATGATGAAACAGGCGATTCTGACTTTTGATGGAATGACCTTCCTCAAAAGGGAGACAAGGAAATTGGAACATACCAGGACAAACATGGTTGCCAGACCCATTCCCCATCCGTTTTCCAGTGTGGTGGTTACTCCCAAGACCGGGCAGAGTCCGAGCACCAGTCGAAACGGCGGTACTTCATCCCATAATCCTTTGGTAAATTCCTGAGTAAGAGACTTGGCCATCTTATCTACTCCCTATTATTTTACAGATTTTAACTGCTCTGTAACCTGTGTTTTCATTTTCATGTATGTAGCACCTGCCTTAGTCACCGCTCCGCAGACAGCACGGGACGTTATAGTAGCCCCACCTATAGCATTAATACTTCCCCCGTCATTTGTGATTTTTATAGGTTTAATGACTGAAAGCCCTTTAAACTGTTCAACCCAGGTAGGATCATCTTTGGCATTGCCACCTAACCCAGGGGTTTCTTTATGGGTGGTCAGGCTGATACCAATGATTTTGTCATCGGTCACATTTACACCGACCAGCAGGCCAAATTTATCGCCGTAGCCCTTACCCGTTGTTTCAAAAACAACAACATTGGGTTTACCGTCAAAGACACCTACAAAAAAACTTTTTTCGACACCTTCGTCTTTGAGATTAAATCGGTATTTACTGTCTGAAATCGGATCGTTGGATGCTTTAGACAAAATCTTTTTTATGGCCGGGCCCTTTACAAGCTGCAGTTCATTTTTTTCAATTAATGGTCCGAGATAATCATCTAAATAGGCGAGAAGTCCCCCCGAGATCGAACTCAGGACCGTTAGAACAACGACCATTAATACCATTTCACGCATCTTAAACAACCTTTCCCATCGCTTTTGGCCGAATTTTGTCCAAAAGCGGGTTTATTAGATTAATAAGCAGGGTTGTCATAATGACACCATCAATATAACCCCCGATATTCCTGATAAGTACGATCATCACTCCGCCGACTGCCCCATAAATAAGCATGGGAACCATGTTGACGGGTGAGGAAGAATCGTCTGTGATCAGGAAAAAAGCTCCGATCAGGGTATAGCCTGTAAAAATATGGAAGGCAGGCCCGACAAAACGGACAGGGTCTACAAGGTTAAACACAAATGATGTGATAAAGATACCGGCCAGGAATGATACAGATATTTCCCAACGGATAAATCCTCTGATCATTAGGTAGATTCCGCCGACAATGAGGCCAAGGCCGAATGTGGAGCCAATTCCTCCGGCTTGTTTTCCCATGATCAAGTCTATCATAGAATAGGAATCTGCGGCAGGTGACCCGAGCTGTTTCAAAAGGGTGAGAGGGTAGATCATGACAAAATCGAGATCATAATTAAGTAATGCCGCATTAAAATCAAAATAGTTTTTCCATGAGACCATTAATATGGCAATAGACAGCGCCGCCGGGTTAAACGGATTGCTGCCGATACCGCCGAATATCTGTTTGCCGATAATTATGGCAAAGAATGTCCCGGTGATTACGGCCCACCAGGGCATGGAAGCGGGAAGGAGCATACCGAATATTAAACCAATCATCGCGGCATTACCATCTCCTACTGATATTGAACGTTTGGTTGCATAATTCATTAACAATTCCCAAAGAATTGCTGATGAAATTGAAAGTGAAATAACGCCTAACGCAGGGATACCATAATAATATATGCCCAATAAAGCGGCAGGTAGTGCGGCAAAAACGGTGTGATAACTTTTTTGCCTGATATTACTGCCATTGTGCCAGAATGGAGCATGTGAAACGATGAATTTCTTCTGATTATTCATTTACAGCCTCCGCTGAGTTTATCCGGTCGAGTTCATATTTACCCAGCCTGATATATTGAAAGATCGGTATTTTGGCAGTACATACGATACTGCAAAGACCGCATTCTATACAGGAATATAGATCATAACTGTCTGCGGCGTCTTCATACTGCCCTGCTTCTAAGAAACGAACCAGCATGTTGATCGGTATATTCGCGGGGCAGATCCTGATACATTCACCGCAATTTATGCATGGATAATCTGAAACAAGAGATACATCCTTTGCAGCCTGTACCATGATCGCGCTTGTATTCGGCATGACGGGATAATCATCCGTATATACAGTCGAACCTGTCATGGGACCGCCTATGATGATTCTTTCTTTGTCGTTCAATTGAATATTTAACGCGCTGAATATCTCGCTTAATGGAGTGCCGATCCTGGCTGAAATAAGTTTCTTATTCTGATTTTTATCAATTACTGTAATAAGTTTAGTAATGGGAATTCGCTTATTACTGAACGCATCTCCCAGCGAAACGACCGCCTCAACAGTCATAAAAGTCACACCAAGATTTTCACTGGTTTGACCCGCGGGGATCACCTTTCCGAGAACATTTCGCATGATCATATGGGGAGAAGCAGATGGGTATTTCATGGCTATATTTTTTACTTCGGCTCCGATATGGCCATATCCCTGCATGGATTCTCCGGGGATGGCGATTATTATGTTATCAACGCCGGCAATCTTTTTTAAGACATCTACACCGTGTTTTACTCCTTCGATATTTGATTTAATAATATACTGGTTGGTAGTCATTAACAGGTCATTATCCCCACCGTAAATGACAATTGTATTTATCGGGTTCTCCGTATTCTGAAATATTTCATGACAGGGTGCGCCGGGAATACAGGCAAGATAATTTTTTGCAAGATCAAAGGTGATTTCTGAACAGGAATTTTCAAATTCATCATCAAGATTTTCTTCGGAATCGGTATCAATGGATATCGCCACATATGATTTACCGTAATCCCCGGTATATTCGGTTATTGAAGTTACAATACCGGTTGCGGTTGAAATCACGTAGGCATCATTATCCTTTGCCGGTGATATTTTCTGGCCTGTTTTAACCGGGTCACCAGTTTTGAGAGTAAAAGTATCGATCAGGTCAATTGAACATTCAAGTAATAAAGTGATCTTTTTAGATACGGATATTTTCTTAGGTGCTTGTATTTTGTTTCCCAATTGTTCGTATTCGAGATGAGTTTTTTTCAAACCGATAAATGACTTTTTTATCATAATTTAACCTTTGTTCCTGGCCGTGATTATTAATGAGTATATTGAAAATTGTTTATGCCAATTAAAAATTTACTTACTATGACATTTTATGCATTCATCACTTCCTTTGCCCGGACCGGACCCAATTTCTAAATGACAGCTGATACATAGTTCAATACTGCGTTCATGGGTAGTGCCCATTATTTTTGCCACTTCAGTTTCTCCAATATCTTCAATTCCAACACCGATATCTTCATTTTTGTGGCAGTTGATGCAGGCCGCGGCAATCACGTTGTCGGAGACACTGGCACCGAGCTCTCCCCTGGGTTTGGCGTTGTTACTTACAGAGGTGACCTGTAGTTCAAACAGCGATTTATTGCCATCTCTTAAAACCAGGACATTAGCTTTATCTCCTGCTTTTATTTTTTCAGATAGCTCGATAAGGCTTTCACTATCACTCAGATTTTCACCATTTAACTTAAGTATTATGTCATTAGGTTCAATACCGGCATTTCCAGCAGGCCCATTCGGAGTAACTTCAGTCACAAGAACTCCCTTCGGAGGTTGATGACATTTACCGCACGCTTTTATATTTATGTCTTCTTCTGCCGCATCAAAATGTTTATGGTGGCAATCTTTGCACGAGATGCCGTAATCACCCGCTTCAGTATGTGTTTTATGGTTAAACAGGACAGGTCCGGCAGGTGCCTTGAACATCACCCGTACCGGCTCTTCCGGAGGTTTTGCTGTTGATGCCGTGTAAGCATAGCATATTACCCCCACAACCAGTAATATGATCGCCATGCTTAAAGCAAACCGCTTTTCTTTCTCTGAAGTCATGAGTTATATATTCCTTTCAACAATAATGTCGTTTGAAAAGTAGGCGTAAAAACATGTTCCGCGTATCATAATGAAAAAGAGCTTTCAAGACCTTTTTTATGCATAATCATTTAATATCTTAATCAAAACGTTTCATCACGTATGATTATGAGGGGACTTGAAAGGAAGAAGGGAGGAAATGTAAAAATAATAAGTGGTTATCTAAAAATCGGGAAAATAAATACCTGTAAAATGACTGAATAGTATATATTTATTAATTCCCATATAGTTATGCTTATTTTTTATGCTGATGCATATAAAGGTAAAATTTATCACCCTAAATTAACGATTTGGTATTACTTGGCTCTTGGTTGTTAGCTCCATGCTCCATGCTCTTAGCTTTTTAATTGGCAGGGAAAAAATGGCTTTCAAGGTAGTTTCGAAGGTCTTCAACCAATTGGTTTAAACTATTTATTTTATCCATTCCTCCAGTTAAGTCGCCCTGTTTGGCCATATTTTCCAGTTCCAGAGAAATCGAAGCAAATTGAGGTATACTCAGGTTGCCTGTCGTTCCTTTCAGTGTATGAGCTTTGTCCTGGAGTGTTTGATTATCCTCATTTTCAATGGCCCCCTGAAGATCTTTAATTTGAACGGGGACTTCATTTAAAAATTGCTTAAGGAGATTTTTTAAAAGTTCTGTATTGCCTACGACCCGCTCAAGCGCAACGTCTATATTAATCAATGGATCGGTTTGTTTTTCTTTAATTAAGGGAGGATTGGTTTTGATTTTAATGGCTGGAGGATACATTTCTTTTCTCAGCCATTTTTCCAGGACTTCGATAAATTTCCGGGGTACTACCGGTTTTGACATGAAATCATTCATTCCTGCGTTAAGACATTTTTCCCGGTGACTTTCCA
>JAUVGT010000189.1 GCA_030593645.1 Deltaproteobacteria bacterium | reverse complement strand
AAAGTGTTTGCGTAAACTCTTTGTGTTTTTCCGGAAATGCGGTCATCTATCGGCAATGCCGGCCTTTCAGATTAGTCGACGATTTCAAGCACTGTGCGCTTTTTTTCCTTAGCCGAAACAGCGCTCAATATGGTCCGAAGTGCGCCGGCGGTACGACCCTGTTTACCGATGACCTTGCCGATGTCTGTTTTGGCCACTTTAAGCTCCAGTATTGATGTATGCGCACCGCTAACTTCTGTAACGGATACGGCATCTGGATCATCAACTATCGCTCGTACAATAGTTTCAATTATTTCTTTCATGATACAACTCCTGTCAAGGGATGATTGGGTTATATGGATCATACAAGGTTTATCTGAAACGATCAATAAGGAATTTTGTTAATTTTTGAGGATGTTATGGAGAGCAAAAGCATGGCATCGAATGCTGACAAATTAAGCGGTCTTTTCTCAGCTCAATATATACAAACCCATTCGGCAGTTCCGCTTATAAAGTAAGGCCAAGGTTAGAGCCTGCTCCTTGTATCAATATCTTTCCTTGATTCCGGCGGAATTCATTCTATAAATTGACGGCCATAACGCTGGGTTCAAAATTTAGAGTGGCAAAATAATCTGCCGGTAACTCCTCACGGCGGATAAGCTCCACGGACCCATCTTCACGGAGAAGGAGCTCTTTGGGTCTTAATCGGCCATTATAATTAAAACCAACTGAATGCCCGTGGGCACCGGTATCGTGGATCATCAGAATATCGCCATCTTCAATAGGGGGAAGGGACCTTTGGATGGCAAATTTGTCATTATTCTCACACAAAGAACCCACTACATCAGCCAAACCATCAGATGGCCCTGGTTTTTTCCCGTGTACGGTTATGTGATGATAGGCCCCATAAATTGCCGGTCTCATGAGTGAAGACATGCAAGCGTTAACACCGATAAATTTCCTGTAAGTATCTTTTTGATTAATGGCATTTACTACAAGCACACCATGGGGTCCGGTTATGTACCTCCCACTCTCCACATAAAGTGCGGGGACGTATCCGTGTCTTGTATTGAATGCAGTAAAAAGATTTTTTGTCTCTGCGGCAATTGAAATAAGATCGAGAGGTGTTTCATCGGGATGATATGGAATACCGAGTCCACCGCCGATATTAATAAATTTAAAAATAATCCCCAGCTTAAAAGATATCTCTTCCACAAGGTCAAGCAGCATTTTTACGGTTTGAATAATATATTTGTGATCAATTTCGTTTGAGACAACCATGGTGTGCAGTCCGAACTGATTCGCACCCCTGTCCCGCGCCATTTGGTAAGCATGAACAATCTGTTCGTGACTTACACCATATTTTGCTTCTTTCGGATTCCCGATAAACTGATTTCCGGTCCGTCGGGGTCCCGGATTGTAGCGAAAACAGATGAGTCCAGGTATATATGGTGCCTTATCAACAAGTGTAATGTCATCCAAATTAAGAATACAGCCTTGATTCTTAAAAGCAAATTTGAATTCTTCAAGGCTGGTATTGTTGGATGTAAAAATGATATCATTTGCTTTGGCTCCCATCCTTCGGCAGAGGAGGAGTTCAGTGATGGAACTGCAGTCAAACCCAAAACCCATATCCAGCATGATTTCAAGGATGCGCGGATTTGGTAGCGCCTTAACCGCGAAAAACTCACGGAAATTTAATATATCAGAAAATGTTTTGAGCAGGTAACGTCCGGTATCCCTGATACCCTTTTCATCATAAATATGAAAAGGGGTATCGAATTCTTCTACAACATATTTAAGAATCGGGTTTAATCTTTTTTCAAAATCCTGAGGCATTGGCATAATTAAATTACTCCGCTTTGTTTGATGGTCTCGTAAAAAGTCCGAATTAGACGGTTTCGTAAAGAGTTCAAATTCAAGGCGTGCAAATTTCGTAATCATGAAGCGTACTTATAGTACGTTGAATGATTGCGAAATGCAGCGCAACGCAGAAGTTGGACTTTTTACGAAACCGTCTTGTTTGTTTTTCAAATTTTTAAATTAAGCCCGAAGGGAGGTCTTAATACCACTTCAAACATAATCGATGACGATCGCAGATGTTTCCTTAAACGACTCCAACACGATGGAAGTCTGAGTTGAAAGAACCCCGGACTGAGATTGTATGTTCTCTCTGACTATCCGCCTCACTTCTTCATGGTCACGTACCCGAATTTTCACCAGATAGGAATCATTCCCGGATACATAATGGACTTCCTGGACCGCTGGAATATTGGACAGAGTTTCGCCCAGTCTGTTCTTACCGGAATCTTCATTTTCTTTAACCGTAATGAAGGCAATCATTTTTCTGTTAAATTTTTCAGGATTTAACCGGACTTCATAACCATCAATAAAACCCTGTTTTTCAAGCTTTCGGATCCGTTCCAATACTGCGGAAGGCGCCATACCAATTTTGCGGGCCACATCCACATTTGGAATACGGGCTTTTTCCTGAAGAATCCTAATTATTTTTAAATTAATTTCATCCATTCGATTCTCCTCAATTCGATTTTGAATGAATATTATTCTCCCATTGATCATATGTCAAGAAATATATACTTTATTAATTAATTATGTATATATTATTGTCGGTGTTATTAGAATAATATCGAATATATGACTATATATTTAAAGAAGTTATTTCAGATGAAAGGAAGGAAGATTTAATAACAAAACCGTCACATTCGGACTTTTTACGAAACCATCCATTCTAATCAATAGGACTGATTTGAATTTTGGCCACAACCGGTCTGTGGTCTGATGCATTGCTTTTTATGGTACCGCAGCTTAATATTTTAAAATGTTTTGATACCCAGATGTAATCGATCCGTGTTAAAGGAAATTTTGCCGGCCATGTTTTACTCCACAAATTACCTGCAGTACCGCATGCATCCTGATACTTTTCTTTAAAAATATTATACGCATAAGATCCGGTAGCTGCATTAAAATCTCCCATTATCAGAACCGGCGACTTAAATCGGCCTGCCGTATCAAACGCTTTTCTTGCCTCGCGCTTTCGGGCTGATGCATTCGCTTCTTTGACCGCTTTATCATCAAAGGGATTGGATGGATGAAAATGCCCCACAACGACTCTGATGGGACTACCGGGCGTATGAACACGGGCTTTGAGCAGGATTAAATTGCTGCGTTTGGCTCTAATCCGTTCAACTTGATCGATCCTGTAACGGCTCAGTAATGCCAGTCCAAACTCCCCTCCCTGGTATGAAAAATGTTTTCTGAACGCATAATGCATGCCGAGTACCTTTGATATCTTCTTTGGCTGGTCCACCCGACCGGTCCGTTTGACAAATTTATCGACCTCCTGCAGTGCGATAATGTCCGCATTCGCCTGTTTGAGAGTCGCAATGATATTCTTCAATCCAAAATCACATGCCCGTATATTATAGGTCATCACTTTTAAGGGAGGATGTTTCTGTACCTTATCTGAGTCAACCGATGAGGCCATCAGTAAAATGATGAATGCTGGTAAAATCGAAGTAATTCGTAAATTCATTAATTCATTGCATTATAAAGGTTGAAAATCAGGTTGATGGTATGATTAACTCATATTGTTCATCCTGTTCTAAAATTAACATTATCACCGTGATAAAAATATGTTATAGTTGTCAATGTCCTCAATAGTTTGTCGTTTTGCCATATTATTATTTTTTGCATCACACCTGATGATTGAAATATTGTGTTCATCAAGGATTTTGGTGATATTATTTTTTATGGTACCATCACGATAATGTTGGCAGAATTTGTACAACAAGCATGCAATGTTTGTATATAGTAAGATTTAATGCACTATTCTTAACAAATCAATAAAACCATTATTTACTTATAAAAAACAAATAGTTGAAGTATTTTCCAATAAACTGGCATACTTATTGTTATATAGCAGTATATGCTTTCTCTGATTTAACAGCAAGTATGAATTGATCGTATTCTTAAATATTTGAATTGAAGGGAGATTAAAAATGGATCACAAAACGATCTCTTTGGGAATATGTTTAGGTGCTTCAACCATATCGGTTGTAAAAGTTGAAAAAACCTGTCAGCCAGGACAAAAGAGCAAACCTGAAATCGTCGGCCATTCGCTTTACCCCCATGAGGGCAACCCCAAACAGACTCTTCTTGCCGCGTTAAAAGATTACGATTTAAATTCAGTAGATCGGATTACTGCAACCGGCCGGAAATTTCGAAAGTTCATACAAATTCCTTCCATACCGGAGCCTGAAGCGGTTGAAAAAGCATACGCATATATAAAGCCTGAAAATATCTCATGCCCGGCAATTGTATCCGCCGGTGGAGAAACGTTTATGGTCTATGTGCTTAATCAATCAGGCCGGATATCCAATGTGATCACCGGTAACAAATGCGCATCGGGTACCGGTGAGTTTTTTCTCCAGCAATTGAGAAGAATGGATGTCACCCTGGATGAAGCCGCTCAATGGGCAGCCGCGGTGGAGCCTCATAGTGTGTCCGGACGCTGTTCGGTATTCTGCAAATCAGACTGTACCCACGCGATCAATAAAGGGATACCGAAATCAAAAGTCACTGCCGGGCTCTGCAGAATGATGGCGGATAAAATACTGGAGCTTTTAAAAAAGATCGAAAAAAATAATATCATGATCACAGGCGGTTCCGCCAGAAATCAAATGATGATAGAGTATCTTTCACAGGAAATTTCCGATCTGGTGGTACCTCATGAAGCACCCTACTTTGAAGCCCTGGGTGCCGCCTTATGGGGACTGGATAATAATACCGATCATACACTTGAAATATCCGAACTGTTTAAAAAAGAAGTTACGGCTTTCGACACGCTGGCCCCTCTTTCCCGATTCAAAGGGAAGGTAGAATTCAAGACCATTAAATCCGGCATGGTTCGCCGTGGTGATGAATGCATCATCGGTCTTGATGTGGGGTCCACCACCACCAAGGCCGTCCTCATGAGGAATTCCGACCGGACAATTTTATCTTCAGTTTATCTGCGAACCAATGGTGATCCTGTGAGAGCATCACGGCAGTGTTACGATGCCATATTGAATCATATTAAAAAACATGTAGACCCCCGGGACATTGTCATCTACGGGCTCGGGGTTTGCGGATCAGGGCGTCAGATCGCCGGTCTGCATGCACTGACAGAAGGTATTATCAATGAAATCATCGCCCATGCCGAAGCAGCGGTCTATTTTGATCCGGATGTGGATACCTTGTTTGAAATCGGCGGACAGGATGCCAAATATACCTATATCACCAACCGGGTCCCATCTGATTATGCCATGAATGAAGCCTGTTCAGCAGGTACCGGTTCTTTTCTGGAAGAATCCGCCCTTGAATCATTGGGAGTAAAAATGGAGGATATCGCGGACATCGCGGTAAAAGGTCAAAACCCTCCGAATTTCAACGACCAATGCGCCGCTTTTATCGCCTCTGACATCAAAAACGCGATCCATGAAGGGGTTGAGCACAGTGACATTGTTGCCGGTCTGGTCTATTCCATTTGTATGAACTATTCGAATCGTGTCAAAGGTAACCGGCCGGTCGGGAAAAAAATCTTTATGCAGGGTGGTGTTTGCTACAATAAAGCCGTACCGCTGGCAATGGCCGCCCTTGTGGGTAAACCGATCGTTGTACCACCGGAACCCGGTTTGATGGGAGCCTTTGGGGTTGCACTGGCTGTGAAGAAAAAAATCGATGCCGGTTTAATGATAAAAAAAGAATTTAACCTCAAAACTCTGGTAAACAGGGATGTCAATTACAGGAAACCCTTTATCTGCAAAGGAGGAAAAGAGAGATGTGATCGGCGCTGTGAGATTGCAATGATCGAAGTGGATGGAAAAAAATATCCCTTTGGCGGGGCATGTAACAGGTACTACAACCTGAGACAGAATGTCAGTGTGGACATGAAAGAGCTTGACCAGGTGCGTGTCAGGCAGCAGCTTGTATTCGATGCGTTCGGTACAAAGAAAAAATCAGACAGTGCTCAAAAGCCAAAAGGAAAAGTGGGAATCAATAAAAGTTTTTTGGTCAATACTTATTATCCGCTATATTCGACTTTTTTCACAGAACTCGGCTTCGAAATTGTTATACCCGATTGTTCATCCAGTGAAGGTATTGACAGCAGGAATGCCGCATTCTGCTATCCGGCTGAACTTGCTCACGGTTTTTTTCACAATCTTATTCATGACGAAAATCTGGATTATATTTTTCTGCCGCACTTCAAATCCGTACCCGGGCAAAACAATACTTCTGTTTCACAGGTATGCCCGCTTGTTCAGGGTGAAACATATTATCTGCAAACAACATTTCGGCAGCGGCTGGCTCTCTTAAACCAAAAGGGTGTGAAACTTCTGGCACCGCTCATTGATTTACACAATGGGCTTAAATATGCGGAAAAACCGCTGATAGAAACAGCCGATCAAATGGGAATCACCAGGAAAAAAGCCAGGGCAGCGTTTATAGCAGCCCTCAAACAGCAGGAAAAATGCACTGCCGCAATGAAAGAAATCGGCCGCAGGACACTCAGTGAACTGACAGCTGATCCGAAAAAAATGGCAGTGATCCTTTTTTCAAGACCGTATAACGGATTTGTTGAAGAAGCCAATATGGGTATTTCCCAAAAATTTGCTTCGAGAGGAATAAAGGTCATCCCCCTGGACTTTCTCAATCTTGAAAATGAAAAATCCAAACGGCACATGTACTGGGGTCTGGGTCAACTCATTACCATGGCCGGTAAACTGGTAGCGAAGCATCCCCAACTATTTGGAGTGTATATCACGAATTTCTCCTGCGGTCCTGATTCATTTATTCTCGGTTATTTCCGGGAAATCATGGGGAATAAACCATCCTTAACCCTCGAACTCGACAGTCTGACTGCGGATGCGGGACTGGAAACACGGATCGAGGCCTTCCTCGACATTGTCACCGCATATCGACAGCTGAACCAGGGAAAAGCTGCCGGTACAAAACCAAAACAGTTTTTACCCGCCCGGACGGTATCCGACAAAAACGGTGCAGCATATGTGATCACTTCATCCGGTGAATCTCTTGCTTTAACCGATCCCCGTGTGACGATGCTTTTGCCATCCATGGGAATCCTGTCTACAGAATCCCTGGCCGCTGTATTCAGAAGCGCAGGGTTCAATGCGCGTGCACACGCTCCGGCAGATGAATCAATATTAAAATTGGGCCGGGGCAATACGTCCTGCAAAGAATGCCTGCCGCTGATATTAACCACCGGTACATTATTGAAATATATCAATAACGGTCGCAGGAGTGATGAAATTGTCGTCTATTTTATGGCCACCGCTTCCGGCCCCTGCCGTTTTGGACAGTACAGTATTTTTTTAGAGGACCTTATAAAGCGTCTTGAACTTAAAGACGTGGCTCTTTTCTCCCTGACTTCGGAAGATTCATACGGCGGATTGGGCAATGATTTTTATCAACGGGCATGGTGGGCGCTTGTGATCGCTGATGTTATGGAAGATATCCGCTCTATGATACTTGCAAACGCGCAGGACACGGAATCAGCTCTGGAAGTATTTTTTGATCAATGGAACGGTCTGCTAAAACGCCTGCAGGAGGGGACATATAAGGATGTGGAAACCGGTTTGAGCCAAACCGGTCTGGAATTAAAAAAGATCCCCATGAAGTGTTCACCAAAAGAGGTCCCGATCATTACTGTTGCCGGGGAGATATTTGTCAGGCGTGATGGGCTCTCCAGGCAGTATTTAACCGAACGGCTCGCTAAGAAGGGCTTTGCAGTGATATGCTCCCCGATAAGTGAATGGATGCATTATTCCGATTATCTGTATAAAAACAGTCTGGCAGAAAAAAAGATGTCTGGCGTTGAAAAGATGGGTTTTTTAATTAAGCAGAAGATCATGAAAAAAAATGAAAAACGCATCAAAGAATTATTATCTGTATCTGGTTTGAACCACGCAGACCCGATTGATATCCATAAGGTTATCGCTAATGCCGCCCCTTACATGTCCCCCAACCTGTCGGGAGAAGCCGTATTGACCATAGGTACCGCCTTGACCGACATTGCATCCCATGCTTGCGGTGTGATCGCGATCGGACCGTTTGGATGCATGCCCAACCGGTTATCCGAATCGATTCTAAATGAAACCATGAATCATGAGGGAAAACTGGCGACTGATCCGCAAAATAAAAGGCTGCGGGAAGTTATCGCCGACCATGATGATTTACCTTTCCTGGCAGTGGAAAGTGACGGATCTCCATTTCCACAATTGATAGACGCCAAACTGGAGGCCTTTTGTCTCCGAGCGGAACGGCTGCACAGGCGAATGCTGGAATTTGGCAGTAATGATTAGAAGTGGTTTTTCAATTCTGATACTCCGGATTTGTTATCGAGGTGTTTAAAACATGAAAATTGCTCTCATCGTAAATCCATGCATAGGCAAAAAAAAATTAAAAAATTTGCTGCTCTTAGCCAAAGAGCGTTTTAAAGAGGCTGATATTCATTATGATCTATTAATCACGGAGTACAACGGGCATGCTGCTGAAATAATCAAAAGCATGTCTTTGGCGCAATATGATGGAATCGTGAATATCGGCGGGGACGGAACAAACTATCATGTGTTGAACGGTTTGCTTAAATACCATCCTGACACTGAATTACCACCTCTGGGAATCATCCCGGCCGGACGTGGAAACTCATTTGCCAGGGATCTTGAGATTCACACCGCAGAAGACGGATTTGCGGCTCTTTCCCGTCGGGCGACACGGGCTGTCGATGTGTGCCGATTTACCCAGGAGGAGGATGTGTATTTTTTTGTTAATTTAATGGGGTTGGGTTTTGTTGCGGATGTCGCAAACACGGCAGCGCGTTTTCGATGCCTCGGCGATTTGAGCTATATCCTCGGTGTCTTGTACCGCACCCTGAAATTGGAATTTCACCACCTGGACATGGAAATAGATGGCCATATCATTTCAGAAAAAAATTGTTTTGTTGAAATCTGCAATTCACGATATACGGGCGGCAATATGCTGATGGCACCCGGGGCAAAAATCGATGACGGCCTATTTGATGTCGTTATTGTAAAACCGCTAAGCAGAACCAACCTGATTTCGACATTTCCGAAAATATTCAAAGGAACCCATGGCGACAATCCCGCTGTAACATTCTATCAGGGTAAAACCGCTTCGATTCGTACCACACCGGCTAAAACACTCCTCCCGGACGGAGAACTTTTCGGGACTGCCCCGACACAGATCACCATTTTACCCAAACGTGTAAGGTACTTTTCGTGAAGTCAATCATTTCAGCATCTCTCTGGGTAATAGGATTATTATATTTTTTGCTATTCTTTTGTA
>JAUVGT010000070.1 GCA_030593645.1 Deltaproteobacteria bacterium | reverse complement strand
ACAATCATAAAACAACTTTAGGGCTCGTGCAAAAATAACTTCACATTTTAAGGGGCGAATCATCCCATTCGGCTGCGTTGCAAAAGCTCGAAATATGCTTGATATTTCTGCGCTTTTGCGCCTTGCCGACTGGGCGCCTCGACCCTTAAAAACCATTTAACACCGATATATCAAACATGTTAAAAATTTCACAATACGGTCCTGTGACTCGATTCGATTTGTCTCGAAGCATATTCGGCAGAGGGCGTTACTGGACAATGGCATATTTCGTTGACGGTATGATGGTGGATACCGGGTGCGCGCATACCGCGGGTGAACTTTTAGAAGTCATACAGGACAAGCCAGTAAAATGCATCGTTAACACCCATAGCCATGAGGATCATATCGGTGCGAATCGTATCATACAGGATAAAAGTGATGGACTGAAAATTCTGGCCCATCCATCAGCTTTACCCATCATGGCTGACCCCAGAAGTTTGCAGCCGCTTCATTTTTACCGGCGTCTCTTTTGGGACTGGCCAAAGCCGTCCACAGGGAATCCGGTTGACCATGAGGAATTAATCAAAACCCAAAGATACTGCTTTCGTGTGATCTATACCCCCGGGCACAGCCCGGATCACATCTGTTTATACGAGGAAGATCAAGGGTGGCTGTTTACCGGCGATCTTTTCATCGGGGGTAAGGACCGGGGGCTGCGTAAGGAGTATGATATATGGAAGATCATTGACTCTCTCAAGCTTATCGCTCAATTGAAACTGACAATGCTTTTCCCGGGAAGTGCCAGTGTAAGAGAAAACCCGGACAAAGACCTCAAGGCAAAAATTTCTTATCTGGAAACGATCGGAAATAGAGTAATTGAACTGTACCGGCAGGGATGGAATATAAGCGCAGTCACCCGTGAATTATTTGGAGGTCCAACCTGGGTTGAAGTGCTGACAGACGGACATTTTTCAAGACGGCAATTGGTTTTATCCTACCTGAAGAATGAATTGATTGGGAACTAACGGGAGGTCTCTTTACAATGAAAAAAATATTATCATTATTTATTTTGGTATTATCAATCGCAGTATGGGGCTGCGGGGATCAGGGACCGGTCGAGCGGTCATGGGGCAAAATGAAAGGGTTGGAAATGATCGTGGGGAATATGAATGATGACTCTTATTCTACCGGGAGGACACAGGAACCACGGCCCAATGCACTTGGAGAGCCTGTTTCAATGGTGGATTTTGAAAGGGAATTTGTATGGTCGGAATATGCCGCAACATGGTGTAAGGCATGCACGCAACAGACTCCTGTAACAAAGGGAGTTGAAGCGGAGATGGCTGATGAGATTGTTTTTCTGACCATCATGACAGGTAAAAGCAATAAATACAATGATCATGCCACACAGGAAACAGCACAGCAATGGGCAGGCCGTTATCGATTGCCT
Organism: Deltaproteobacteria bacterium; assembly: GCA_030593645.1. GTDB lineage: Bacteria > Desulfobacterota > Desulfobacteria > Desulfobacterales > JAUVGT01 > JAUVGT01. Next base: position 12,900 of record JAUVGT010000070.1, on the reverse strand, counting down.
CCGGAACGTGTTATCGCGGCTAAGTTGTGGTATAAAACGGTTCCGGAACACCGTTTTTATTCGCCTCAGGGCCACACACTTTTTGTTCATGTCGGATACCTGTCTGCTGAACAGATAAAACAGGTCATTTCTTATTATAGAACCGGTTGGGAAAAATGGTCGGAAACCGGCGAAATGATGGACTGGATGACTTTCCAGTAGCGGGGGAAATAGTATATGAAACGATATGGAATAGAAAGGTTTACATTTTGACAAAGATAACAATCAGAAATGCAGTACCGGAAGATACCGGATTAATATTACATTTAATTACTGAACTGGCCAGGTTTGAAAATGCGGAGCAGAGTGTTAAAGCCACCGGAGATAGCTTACTGGAATCTCTCTTTAGTGATAAAGCAACCGCAAAGTGCCTGATCTGCATGCTGGGTGAAAAACCGATCGGCTTTGCCGTTTATTTTTACAATTATTCCACATGGCTGGGTAAAAATGGAATTTATCTCGAAGATTTATATATCACCCCTGAGTCCAGAAACAGCGGCGCGGGCAAGGCGGTGTTGAAGTACCTGGCTCAATTAGCAATAACGGAAGGATGCGGTCGGTTTGAATGGAGTGTATTGGACTGGAACGAGCCCGCTATCAAGTTATATGAATCGATAGGCGCTGCCCCTCAAAATGAATGGGTATTGTACCGCCTGGAAGGTGATAGGCTGAAGGAATTTTCAAATAATTAGGGTTACTGACTATTGTTAAGATAGGTTCTCATAATTTTTCAGCCAGGTAAGAGCGTGATTTTTGATATTCCCGATTACTTTTAAACTCGTAAAAAGTCCGACATAGACGGTTTCGTAAAAAGTTTAAATTCAAGGCGTGCAAATTTCGTAATCATGAAGCGTACTTATAGTACGTTGAATGATTGCGAAATGCAGCACAACGCAGAAGTTGGACTTTTTACGAAACCGTCACTTTTAAAATCGTAAAAGGGGGAGTAAATGGACTATAAGGAAATACTGACAAAAGAGGAAGCGAAAATTTGGGAAAAGGCCAATGTGGAATTTAAAAAGCTGAAAGAAGAAATGGAAAAACCTGCGGAAAAGATAGAAAAAACACTTTTTTCCAGTGCCGGGATGACTAAAAGCGCGGACCTGATTTCAGATCATCTTCGAGTTGAAAATAAAAAATTCTGGAAACAGATCAAAACCGCGAATGCGTATTATAAAGCGTTGAAAAGCGCGATGGATGAAAAGGATACAACCCATGAGTTTATCACAAAGAAAGCACTTGACCTGTTGGGAATTTATGATTCAAAAACATGGAATACGTTAAAACCGGCATGCATGGATCCTGACAAGAAAAAAAAGATGTTTGAACTGGTTTATGAGGGGCATTTTTTTGGAAAAACAAAGGGTAATAAACTCGGTAATTTTCTGCCCAGGGTCTTTAAGAAATGGTCGATGTTTTTACTGGAACATATTGATGATACTGAAGAAACCGCGGCATCAAATTTTTCAAAATATTTTAGACAGTCTCAAAATGGAAGCTTGAATTTAAAAATGCTGGGCTGGGCTTCACATTATATTCAGGATTTGACAGCACCCCATCACGTCGGAAATCTGGCAGTGGGGTTTGAAATAATCACAGACAATACGGCCACACATTTTCTTTTTGAAAAATACGCCAGGAAATATGTTTATGATAACCCAGACGCGTTCACTAATAAAGCCAAACGGATATACACGGAATTGAAGAAAAAATTTAAACCCGCACAGCCAGAAAAATTTGCAAAGGAGATTTATAAAAGGGCGGTACCGAATGTGCCGGATGTGAAAACCATAAGTCAGGCATCCTGGGACAGGGTCATTAAAAAGGCGATCCCGCTTGCTATCGGGGCAACAGCTCTCGTGCTTGAGCCGCTCAGATAGATGATAAAATGACAAACTCAGCGGATTAAAATTAGATTTGACACTGAAAGTCTTTTTGACCTATACTCAAAATGTATATACATTCTAAACAGTCCATTCAATAATATCATTCCTGGTGGAGGTGTATCATGCATTGCAGACGCCAGCAAGGTTTTACCCTCATTGAATTAATGGCAGTGATTGCGATAATCGGTGTACTTGCGGCCATTGCCATTCCTAATTTTCTGAGCTACAGGTATAAATCAGAAGACGCCGCGATCCAGGTCCTGCTGGCTGAAATCGGTTCCCGTCAGAGAGAGTATCGGGCAGAACATGGTGCATATCTTTCCTGCCCTTTAAATCCTTCAGAAAAATATGGGAAGTGGCGAAAGGACTCTGCCTGGGGAAAACTCAAGTTTGACCCCATGCAGGATTTATACGGTTATCAGCTAAAGGTTGATGCGACCGAAAGCGCGTTTGATGCAGTGGCGTTAAAAAATGGCCAGAAAGTATATTTTGCCAGTCATTCCACATATGAGGTCACCAAAGAAAATGATATACAGAAGAAAAAAGTAAAAAAGAAAAAGCCAAAGAAGAAGTAAAAGATATTTTGAAACAATTCTAAAACCGCTTCGAGTCTGATGTGCTGTTTATGATATGATAAAAAACAAATTGGACAATTTTACTCTTTTAGTGTTTCTCCAGCAATTCAGGATACTGCTTGCCGGCGGGCATTCCGCGGCTCAGTCTTTGAAAATGCTTGCGGAGACTTCTGGCCTCTTAAGACTCAGGACCTACCTGCACGCTGTCAATAAATTACTCGAATCGGGAGGCAGTCTGAACGAGTCACTTTTTATGAAGGGTCATCCTTTCCCGGCGGGAATGGAACACTGTTTTCATAATATGCCGGATAAAAATTTCAGCTTGGAGAAATTAATTTACAGCCTTGAGGAGAATTATAAGCTACAATCAGGATCTGACGGTCAAAGAATCGGCTTAATCACTTGGTTTTTTGGATTATTTCTATTTACCCTGATTATGGTTCTGATCACTCCGATTTTTCAAAATATGTACCAAGGATTTGGGAGTAATCTTCCCATTCCGACAGTGATCGTAATCGGATTCAGTATCTTTTTAAAAAAATACTGGATCGTGATACCATTTTTATTAATTCTTTTCTTTATCTTAACCATATTTTTAAAGAACAAATTTAAGATACCGGATTCCCGGCTCCATTATATTTTTTCGCTTCTATCAAACCAGATAGAAAATGGAGCTGATATTAAGCAGGCCTTGTCCTGGGCCGCTTCCAGTCTTGATAAACAACGTTATCAGGAACGTATTCACTTGATATTAAACTTAATATCAAACGGATCTTCGATTTCTGAAGCTTTTCGACAGGCCCGTATTTTCCCGGAGTTTGTGGTTCATGTGATAGGATTCGGTGAAAAGGGGAAGGACCTTAGCGCTGCATTTAAGAATGTGGCCGGCTATTACAGAAGACAGCAAAAATTGGATTTTATATGGTTTAGTTTTATCTTTTTTATACTTCTTATCGCGTTATTTGGTTTTATTATTATCGCGTTATATCTTCCTTTGTTTCATATGGCAGGGACGATCGGATGACATTAAAGCTCATATGTTTTCTTTCCATATACAGGCGTGTAATCCTGGCATTTCTGTGTGTGGTTTTGATATTATCAATATGGCTTGAGCCATTATTCCAGCTTTTTGTAGTCACCATTACTACCTTTGTGTTTTATATACCCAGGGACCTGGGCGCGATCAGCCTGCTAAACAAGCTTTCAATGCTTTTAAATTCAGGCCATCCGGTAGCGGTTTCTTTTGAGCAGATTAAAACTTCAGAAACATTATATCAAAAGAATATTTTACGTTTACTCAATTCTCTCAGAAACGGAACTGAAACCGCGAATGCCTTCAAGCTTTGGTTTAAAGGCTTTCCGGCGGTCATTGTCCGCGTAATTGAAGAAGGATCGAAACAGGGCCGGCTCCCTCATTTTTTAAAGATCTATCTCCATTACCATGAAATGGAAGACAGTATTAGAAGATCCATTCACAAATCTTTATACTATCCATCATTTGTATTTATCATATGTTCGATTATATCCATTGCCTTTGTGTGGCTGATTATCCCGTTTTTTTCTGATATGTATATCGGGGTTGAAATCTCTACGCCGTTTCAGGTAAAAATCATTCCAATTTTGTTAAAAACTGTATTTGTTTTGATTCTCTGCGGTTTTTTATTGTGGCTGCTTCATATTTTACTAAAACAAATAACCAAAAGAGGGTTATTTAATTATTTTCAAAACAGGCTTGATACTTACATACTCTCTCTTTTTTTTAAAGGTATGATCAAGCAAGGGGACAGTCCCGGAAAGGCGCTGCTGGCATCCGCCGGGATCACAGCCTGCACGAAGTACATCCAGGCTGCGGACAGTATATCAAAGGACGAAGATAACGGAATTGATTTTAAAGACGCCCTTATGAAAACAAACGGACTGCCGCCGGATTTAATTGCCACGTTGGCTTCTGCCGCTGTTTCAAAGAATATGGATGATGCATTGAACAATTCTTTGATAAGTTTTAAGGAACAGCATGTGATTAGAATCAGGTATTTTTCGAACAAACTTGGGTTGGTTGCAATTCTGTTTAACATCATTCTTTGGGGATTTTTCGTGATATCTTTTTATATGCCCATATTCAGACTTTCTGTAATCAACTGACGGGGAAGTTTATTGAAAAAATGGCGGATATGAATCAATTAAATATGATCCTGGCTCATTTTTATGCCAGGATAGAATCGGGGAAATCCCTTTCGGAGCTGCGTTTGGATGACAGGTTCATCCAGCACACATCTTTGGGCAGAAACCGTATCTATAAAAAAGTACACATTGGATTAAAATCCGGAAAAACCTTTTCCGAGTCCTTATCAGGCATTAAAGGTGTTCCGGCCTTTGTTTCTGAGATCATCGAAAAAGGTGAAAAAACAGGTAACCTGGCTGCCTCGTTAAAAATAGTATTAAACCATTCCTCCATATTCGGCTCCTATACGTATCATTTAAGAAAGATTGTTACTTATGTTTCAGCCATCCTTATAGTTTTACTGGCACTTCTCATTTATTATTCAATATTATTTACAAACATTCAGGCCGGCATGGTAGATAATTTACCTATCCAGGTCCCAAAATATTATCAGCTTTTTTATGTTCTGTCACAAAAGCAATTTTTTGCGGGGATAGGCGCGGTTTTCACTGTTTTGATTGTGTTTTTATTTAAAACGGATTTAACCGGTATGATTATTCGCCACACTCCTTTTCTAAAAAAGAATTACTTCAGGATTTTATCCCTGGAATTTGGAATGATGATGGATCATCATTTGTCTTTGGATACTCCCCTGGATGACGCACTGCACAGTGCTTCCAAAAGCATTAGGGACAAGACACTTAAGAAAGTTCTGGATAGAAGTATATTAAAATCAAAAGGGGGAAACTCGATATCAAACGCTATGTTTTCCGAACCCATACTTTCGAAAATGGATATTGTCAATACAATAAAACTCGGGGATAATAGCGGCAATATCAAAGAACTCATCAAAGAGCTGAACAAACTGCTTCATGATTATTTGTCTGAAAATCTGGATAGGGATATGCAGAATTTTTTCAGGTGGTGTGTTGCCGGATCCGGTATTCTGGTGGGTATTGGGATTGTATATATTTTCAGTGCAATTATATTTACGTATTCCTTAATTTAGAGTCAAAAAATGTACACGACATATCTTAAATTGAAACAAGACACATTCAGCATCCCAAGGCTATGGTGGCTCGGGTTATTCGGCCGAAAGATATATTATGATGATATTGATCGCATTGATTTGTTAACGGTAAATGGGAATTCAAAAAAAGCATTCATCCTTCTGTTGAAAAACAATAAAAAACTGCGTGTAACCTTATCCACAAAAGAGAAGGCTGATAAATATAAAACGATACTTGAAGAAATTATAAACCCGAAAGTAATCAAAGATGAAGCCGCGTTGCCCATCGAGGATTTACCGGCTGTATGCAAAAAACTTTACCAGGCCCCGGGCCCCAACATTCGAAATACTGCCGACTTTTTGATCAGCCAGGGGATTTGCCACTCAGCAGGAGATATTTATTTGGAAACCCGGAAAATGGGGCTTTCTGTATCATACAAAATTGACGGATTTATTTTTCCTGTAGTGGTTTTAAAACCGGAAATTGGGTTACGTGTGATTAACTGTATCAAAGTGGACGCGGGCATGATCCTTTACCGGAGGGACATGATCCAGGAAGGGAGAATCACGCGGAAAACAAAAAATGGCAGTCAGGATATCCGGGTATCTGTAATTCCGTCGGAGACAGGTGAACGGGTATCCATCAGGTTGTTTGACAAGCTAAAGGGTATGTCAGGGATCGAAGATCTCGGCTTTTCAACTGGGATGCTGACTGAATTGAAAAATATCGCAAAAGAACCGCAGGGATTATATGTGATTTGCGGGCCGGCAGGTTCCGGGAAAACAACCACACTGTATGCGCTTCTACGTTATATCCAGGAGGTTCGGGGGCGGCTGTCAAATATCATTACACTGGAAGATCCAGTGGAATATCGAATTGAAAATATTACACAGGTGCAAATTGACGTGAATAAGGGCCCGGGGTTTGCCGACGCGCTCAAATCGTCACTAAGGCAGGATCCCGGTATCATTATGGTTGGCGAAATCAGGGACAGGGAGACCGCTGATGCGGCAGTACGGGCAGCCCTTACCGGTCACTTGATTCTAAGTTCAATACACTGCGGAAATTCCGCTGAAGCCATCAGCAGACTGCTGGACCTTGGAATTAGACCGTTTCTTTTAAAATCCTCTTTAAAGGGGATAATCTGTCAGAGGGTTATTCGGAAAAAATGTGTGCATTGCTTAAATACCGCTGAAAAAACGTTAGCAGATTCAGGGCCGTCTGTTAAAACCATTGAAACACAAAACCGTGGCTCTGGAATCGGATGTGGTCCATGCCGAAAAACGGGCTATTTTGGCAGGACTGTAATCACGGAGTATCTGCCGATAACAGATGAAATCGGTTGTATGATCAATACATCTTCCCAAACAAAGGAAATTGAGAAGACAGCGGTAAATATGGGTATGATCACACTGCGTCAGAATGGAGTCAAAATGGTATCAGGCGGCATTACCGATACTGAAGAGATTAACAGGGTTCTGGGACAATGATAAACTCAAACAAAGGATATACACTCATAGAGCTGATGATTGCAACCGCGCTGATTGCTTTATTAAGTGTAAGCGTTTACAAAATACGAACAGAAAACAGCATGGTACAAAAAAACATGCTATTAAGGCAAAAGGCGATATGGTCTCTTGAAAGCCAGGCTGGTATCATGAAATCTTACGCGTTTGGAGACCTGAAAATCGATGAAATTTCTTCATTTGATTCTGAGCTTATGAATCAGATGAATCTTCGCGGTGCTTTGGGAAAGGTTCGAATAGAAGCAATATCCGGAAAATTGAAAAAGATTTTTCTTGAAATTTCCTGGCCGGATACCAGGCAGGTAAAACAGAAATTAACCTTAATTGTTTTCAGGACCAATCAATGAAATCACAGTATTTAGAAAACAGAAAAGGCTTTACTTTAATTGAATTGATGATTGTTCTTGTGATCCTGAGTGTTATAACACCTGCGGTTTACCGGCTGTACCACGAGGGCTTCAGGAGCGGACATGATAATTTTTCCAGGACTTCCGGTACAATTCGTGATACTGGGATCCTCTTTAATTATATCGCTGCTGATTTGAATAGCTCCACAGGTCTGATCGCTTCTTTCGATCGGTTCAATACAGATCAGACCACTTTAATTATCAAAGGGATTGATCTGAAGAAACGCGCATTTTACCTGTCAGAAACTGGCGATTTAACCAATACATTATCCATACAGGAAGATGAGTGTATTATTATATATTACATAAATGATTCTGATGAAGTAATCAGGGAAGAATACATCGGAGAATCCGTTTCACAAAAAATCGATCAGATTCAGAACGGCGCAAAAAAATCAGATAATATTCGATACATCACAGGTAATAATGATGAAGGAATTTTTATTTCCCATGATTTTAACCAGACTGCCCTTTTAGGAGATATTGAGACGTTACAGTTTACCTATAACAGCAGTAATTTTGAAAAAGTCAGAAGACTCAATATAAAACTAACCCGAAAAACGGGTTACAATGAAGTCTGGCCTGTGGGATCTCTGTGCAGGGTATATCATCTGTCCCAATAGAATATGGCGGGGATGTACCGCGCTGCATCCGGAATATTATTACAGGAGCTGGATATGACAAACAGATTGAAAAACAGCAGGGGGAATTCCCTGGTCATCATGATGATGATGGTGGCCGCGATTTCAACTATCGCAATGGCCACTGCAGGCGCCCTGTGGAGAGACAACGACCGGTTAAACTGGACTTATTTTAATAGGGTGGCCTTTCATGCCGCCGATTCCGGAATCGAACTTGCAAAAAATGAAATCTTTACCGGAACCCCATTGAAACGGCCATATGGGTTATCCAGGAGAAAACTCACTTTTAGTTATGAAGGCGATCATTTTACACAAATTACCGGAAAAACTGTTACCTGTCAAGTGTCTGCATGGATACATCCGGATAAAATATTTTTTGATTCAAGAGCTAAGATTTATGACCGAACAGGCAATCAGGCTAAAGGCCGTGTGATTACTGAAAAGACAATCAAACATTCCATCCATATAAAAAAACATCCTCTTAACATATCACCCCATTGGACAATTCAGTAAACCTGCCACGAGGTTTTGTCCCTCCATCAAAAGATCCTGTATGATTCCACATGCATCCGGTTGACAATGCATAAATAACGCTTAGATTAAAAACAGCTAAGAAATAGAACGAAGATTCAGTTCGTTGCCCAAAGTTCGGCAATTTTGACTGAATTTTTTTATATTGGAGGAAAATATGGCGTTTGAAACAAGAGAACAGGTGTTGGAAAAAGTTATGGCAATGGACAAACCCAATTGTCCGCATTGTAACCAGGAAATGAACCTATGGGAAGTTCCTCCGATCAATGTCAGTGATGGACTGGGTTGGGGGACACCCTATTTATTTTTGTGTTTTAATGATGAATGTCCATTGTACAAAAGCGGATGGGAGAACCTCGAGGAAAATTATGCTCAAAAGGCATCTTACAGGTGCATGAACTACCCCGGGACAGAACAATATGAGCTGATGCCTGTGTTCAGCCCCATGGGTGCCACGGGACAGATTATTGATGAGCAGGTCATGCTTCAGGAGGAAGTGCTGAAGGAATCGATTAAAAAGGGTTTTTCCGTCCTCGCGGAGTGCTATGTTTCAAAGGATGGCGCGACCGTCATGAGGATACTGCTCGATCCAACCGAACCGATGAGGGTCAGGGTAAAAGCCGTGGAAATGCTTGGCGATATTGGAGAACTGGAAGTGTTAGAACCGATTCGAAATCTGAAGATTGGTAATGAAATACTTGAAAAGGAAGTTGAAAAAGCCATAGCGAAAATCCATAATCGTTTTTTTACACGAGACTGTCCATATTGTGCTGAGATCATCAAAAAGCGGGCAAAATTATGCAAGCATTGCGGTAAGGATCTTACCTGCTAGAGATAAAATTTAGAGAATACTTCGAATAAAAACGGCCCTGATCGGGCCGTTTTTTTACTTATTATGGTCTGTGACTTTTATCCCCGGCGTTTACCTTTTTTCATTATCATTTTTCTTTGAAATTTCATGACGTCAGCGAAAAGAGGTGTATTTTTAATAACATAGTCGATATTTTTTCTAAATTTAACTGCATGGTTGTAATCTCCTGGATGGGCGTGTTTTACTCTGTTTAATAATGGTGAACCAGGCGGTTCAGTCAGGAGCATAAATAAACGGGGATTATCTTTTCTGATCTTGTTCAGTTGTTTTATGGTTCGAACCATCGTATCGAATTTTCTTTGGTCGCGTTTTCTTATCTGTGACATCTGTTTTTTATGTGCCTGAATTAATTTATGTAATTCAGGATTTTTCATTCGCTGCTTTTCTCTTTTTTCAAATTCCCGGGTCACTTTTTCCTGTTGTTTCGCGGGGAGCCGTGCGATTTCCATTTTCCTTTGTTTTGAGTTTATCCTGTGATTGGCCGCACAATATATTCTTCCGCTTTTTACATCAATCATTCGCGCGTAGATTTCCACACTATCATCCAAATGGGTGATGGTTCCGGAAACGATTGCGTCTACATTCAGTATTTTACCCAGTTTGTATTCTTCCTCCTCGGTAATGCCGGTCAAACTGAGCTGCTGTTCTTTTAGAATTTTGTTTAACTGTTTTCTTTCAATCACAATCAGTTCATCAATCTGGGTCAATTTGGTGATGATCTGCTCAGCCAGAAGTTTTCCCTCTTCTGTCTCATTACCGTTAATATCGGTAAAATCAGCCACAGTCAGTCTTTTATTGGGCAGTTTATGAATATTCTTTTTTATGTTTTCGAACAGGATCGAAGATGTGTCTTGTGAACCTGATGCACTGGCCAATGAGGCAGCCGCAATAATGATCACAAACAGCACTATTATCTTTTTCATAATGACCTCCGGTGATTTGATTTTAGCCCTGCCGTCATAGTTTTCGGCAAAACACCCTAAAACCTTTAGAAGCTTTTTCCAAAACCTTCGATCGGGCGCAGGTAATCGCATACGCGATCGGTGAGTCGTGAGTTATTAGTTTTGAGTTTTAAGTTGAAGGAATTTAAAATCGATTTGATCCTTTAATTCATAACTTTTACCCTTGAGGGGAGGTTTTGAAATCATTCCTGATGATTGAAGGGAAGTGTGCGGTTTATATTCATACTGTCATAACTCCGAAATATCAGTTTTTCCTTCTCACGTCGATTTTCCGGCAAAGGCGCAAATACCATAGAGGATATTATTTCTATTATATCTTTTTTTGATGGAACCGTATCAAGTCCCTCACCGATTTTTTGACCGGATAATGTATCCAGTACCAAGGCGTTTTTACCATCTGAAACCACAGAAAAAGGTATCTGGTATCGGTCAAGCAATCTGGATGCTGATACGATTTCCCGCTCACGAGATCCAAGCGACCCGGCAGCGCATTTTACGGCCATGCATTTTGTTTTTTGGGAATCGATACTGATCACAAGATCAATTACGGATTTGTATTTTTCTCCATGAATATCGATTTCAATAGGGACATCTATCGAGATATCATTTTTTGTGTAACCCTTCTCTTCGACCAGGTATCGGCAGAAAGCCTGCCTGTTTTCTTCTGAACCGATTATGGGGATCTGTTTCCCGGTTACAAAGTCGGTGATCATATCGTGTTGCTTTTTCAGCATTATATTATTTCCCTAAGTGGTTTCAAAATCTTCTTTCCAACACCGAAATTGGGTCTGAGGGAGGTTTTATAACCAATTCTATTTCTCGGTCTCATCTTGTTTATTAGAGCTGAAGTTTACATTCACCTGCGGCTGGTCATTAACCTCAAGAGTAAAAATATCCGGACGGGAATAATGTCCGTCTGTATCGAGGACCAGGTGTCCTTGAGTAATCAGTTCAGGCTGAATATCTGCATAGATAATATCCTCCCTGTCAAAGACAGGTCCGGCAATATAATTGCTGTCAGGGCCGATGACCGCACTTCCGCCGTTTAAAATCACATCTGTTTTTTTACCCGGTATGGCCTCAAGGATTTTTAGTCCTTCATTATCAGACAGTCCAAGAGAAGCAAAACCTTCTAAAATATCACTCCGGCGTAAATAACAGCCTGCTGCAATGACAAAACATTGTCCTTCGAAAGCATAATGCCTGCTGGCAACCTGGTGAAGATCTCTGACAGCCGGCCATTGTGCAATATGAATGGTTTCATGCAGTGAATGCATGGCGGCCCTGGCAAGCGGCATCCAGTGCTCCCAGCAGATCAGACCGCCGATGACACCAAATTCTGTATCCAGAACGTTAAGGGTGCTTCCGTCACCCCTGCCCCAGATCAAACGTTCCGTATATGTGGGGATCAATTTACGGTGCAGAGTGAAATCCTTGCCATTTTTATCAATATATAAAAGGGTGTTATAAAGAGTTCCGCGGTTTTGTTCATGCATTCCCATTACAATATAAGCACCGGCATTTTGGGCGATCGAAAGAAGACGGTTAAAATATTTATCGTGCAAAGATACGGAGTTTTGTACTAAAACCTGAAAAAGATCTTTTGCGGGCGGATAATCCCAAAGTGCGGCTTTTGAGGAGCGATCCAGCCATACACAATAACCGGTCAGCCAGGTTTCCGGGAAAACGATTATTTCAGCTTCATGAGCCGCCGCTTCCATTACGAGTTCTTCAGCCTTTTTCAAGCTTTGTTCAATATTCAGGAATACTGGAGCGTGTTGAATGATTGCTGTTTTAACTGCCGCAGGCATACTTTCTCCTATTTATGAATGTGATGATATTCGAAAAATAAATATACTGTGATATATTTTAAAATGTAAAGGTTAAACCGACTGAAATCATATTTATTTTTTATAATTCCCTGACCATTTTTTCAATTGATTTTCGTGGAGTATGATATGGTTCCCTGGCTTTATAACCTATGGGGAGTAGTGCAATGGGTATATGATCAGGTTCGGCGTCTACTATGATTTTTACTTCATCTTCATTAAACGCGCCAACCCAGGTACTGGATAAACCTGTGTCCTCGGCCGCAAGCATTGCGTATGTACATGCAATTGTGGCGTCCTGTATACTGTACAACTTTGCTCCTCTTCCCCCATAGCGCCGATATGATAAGTATGGAATTGAAACAAATACCAGGACTACGGGTGCCTGAGAAATAAAGGTCTGGCCCAAGGCTGCTTCCGCAAGCCTCTCTTTTATTGACTGGTTTTTAACAACAACAATTT
>JAUVGT010000038.1 GCA_030593645.1 Deltaproteobacteria bacterium | reverse complement strand
CCGGAGTCGCTATAAGCTCCATCTTTTAAATAAAAACAGACAGGATTCATTAACTTTAGGCATTTTAGTCACTTTAGCGCACTTTAGGCACTTGTTAAATCCCCTTAGAGGGGTGATCAAAGCCGGGCCCTTTGGACCCGGCTTTTTACTGGGCAACCCAAATTTTTTACGCTCCATCAGGGTTTAATAAATTGAGAATGAGTAATAGAGCTGTACATTGGTTTCGGAATGGAATCAATCCGGTGAACTACTCTTTCTGAAGTGTGTAGAATTACCTATGTTTATATGTAATTTTTAAAGCCATTGATTTGACTTGATTTCAAATTGTTCTAAAAGTATAGTTTGCCTGTCACTTGTATTCTCTCTCAAAGCTGGGAATGAATAACACCTCAATTATTTAAACAAAATTTCAGGAGATGTGTATGCGCTGGGTGCTTCTATCAATAGCCATTTTATCAGAACTTGGCGGTTCAACTTGTATGAAACTATCAAATGGGTTCTCAAATTTATATGCTTCAATTTTAACTTTTGTTTTTTGGGGAATTTCTTTTAGCATATTTATTTTTGCTCTTAAACATTTTGATTTGAGTTTCGTATATGCACTATGGGCTGGTATAGGAATATTATTGGTCTCAGTAATAGGTATGACCTATTTCAAAGAACCTGTCAGTACAATGAAAATCATTTCAATTCTTGTAATTGTTATTGGAGTTGTAATGCTAAACTTCAGTGAAAGTCTATCAAATCAATAATATATGAGTATATTTAAACTGCTGACGATCTACCACAGTTGATCGTAGGACAATGGCTCCTGGGAAAAGCTATGGTTTTCAAATATATAGAATTTTAAAAATTCTCTTTGGTTCATATTCGCACCGAGTGACTCAAAAGGTTCGGCTAAGGTTGTGGACGGAATCAATTTAAATAACTCCTCATCAAGGAATTCAAGTGAAAGTAATACGCGCTATTAAAAATGATGCTGATTTCATTGCTGCGATGTTAGTGATGGGGTTTATTGCGGGTGCAGGCTACGCGGCAATTCGGGCTCCTAACTTCTTGCTGCTGGCAGCGTGGTACGGTGGAATTGCAGGATTCTCCGTAGCCTTTGTATGTGCCATAATGGAGTTAGTTGTTTTTTCACATTTTACTCGATTACCTTTTTCAGCTCTGCTTTTTATTAAGACAATTACCTACGCCGTTGTAGGCATTTCGGTGGTATACTTGAATTATATTTTTTGGGGTGATGGGGGAGCCGCGACCTCTTTTTTTGTAGATCCAAAGCGATTGTTGGTAACCATTATTATAACACTGACAATCAGCTACCTTGCGAACTTATTTTTGGCAATGCGGCGTGTTTTGGGGAAACACGTATTCCAATGGTTACTTGTTGGTCGTTATCGAAGACCAGTTGAAGAGCTTAGAATGTTCATGTTTATTGACCTGGTATCGTCAACCGTTCTGGCGGAGAAAATAGGTCATGTGAAGTACCACCAACTTATCCACAAGTTTTGGTGCGATATAGCAGATGAGATTCTAAGATCACATGGAGATATCTACAAGTACGTCGGTGATGAGGTGATCATAACCTGGCTGTTGGTTGAATCGAAACCCGACAATTGCTGGTTCGAATGCTTTTTCTGGATCAGGGACATTATACGTCAAAGGAGTGATGAGTATCTGCGATAATTTGGAATTGTTCCACAATTTAGGGCGTCCCTGCACTGTGGGGTGGTTGTTTCCGGGGAAATGGGGGACTGGAAGCGTGAAGTGGGATTCATCGGTGATACGGTCAATACTGCAGCCAGAATCCTGGATGTGTGTAAAGCCAGTAACAGAGACTTTCTTGTTTCGGATGATGTCATACAAAGAACTGCTGATATTGAGCGATACGCTATTGATGCGATACCTGAAGCTGCGTTAAGAGGTATACAAAGAAAGGTTCCACTTTATGGTGTTGAAAGGAAAGGTAATTGAAATCGGGAAAAAACTTGGGGACGGTGTTGTTTCAGAACCGTTATAAATTAATTCTTTGTGAAGAAAATCCAAACTCTATTCCCGACTTTCCGTGAAAAGTGGGAACGTTTGTCCGAGTTCATGCGGGAAGTTAAACAGGAGTTTTCAAGATTTTATAATAAAAAACACCATCGCAGAGGATACCAGATTTTAAGCTTCTGACGAAGGATAAATGGAAGAATCCTTGCTAACAATTCACTGAGAATCGGCGGAAAAAAATATGAGCGTTTCAACTCAAATTAAAATTTACAACAATAGAAGAACGAACATAGGGTATAGATGATGGATTTTGATGCGGATACAATCGTTATTGGTTCTGGTTCAGGTGGGTTGACCTCAGCTCTTGCCCTGGCGCGTGCCGGGCAGAAGGTCATGGTTTTAGAACAACACTATGTCCCGGGCGGCTGGTGCCACAACTTTACTATGGATGGCTATACGTTCAGCCCTGGTGTTCACTATGTAGGGCGATTGGGACCAGGCGATGAAACAAGGAATATCTATGAAGGTCTTGGCGCGGCCAACGACCTTATTTTTTTTGAACAAAATCCTGAGCACTATGAGCATTGCCTTATCGGTGGGGCAACTTTTGACTATCATGTTCATCTCCCCACAATGACAGACCGGCTTTTGAAAAGGTTTCCCAAAGAAAAAAAGGGCATAGGGAAGTATATGGAGCTTCTGCAAAACCTTGTGCGCCAGTTTCCCCTGATATTTGAGATCAACAGCATTAAAGATATCATATTGATGCCTTATCGAACCAGACATATTGGCCGCTATGGATTATACAGTTTAAAACGGATTCTTGAGGGATGGATCTCCGATCCTGTTGTTCGTGGAATTCTATCGATTCAATGTGGTGATCAGGGTTTGCCTCCTTCTAAGACAATGATGATGTTGCATGCCGGGATGGCACGGCATTACGAACATGGTGGGTATTATCCCCGGGGGGGAGGCGGCGCCATTGCGCAGGCACTTGTTAAAGCCATCCGTCGCACGGGAAGCGAAGTAAAGACGAGAGTCAGTGTAGATAAAATTCTAACAGAATCAACCGGCAAGAGACGCCGTATAGTGGGTGTTAAGCTTTCAGATGGACAAGAGCTGAGGGCGAGACATGTGATATCAAATGCTGATCCTCATAAGACTTTTTATGGTATGGTGGGTGAAGAAAACCTAAGCAGGAAGCTTAAAAAGCGCTTAAATAAAACCCGTTACTCGTTAGCTTCTCTCATTTTGTTTTTAGCTGTTGATATAGATGTCAAGACACTTGGTTTGGATTCCGGGAATATCTGGTATGCCGAAGAACCGGATTTTGACATCGTTTTTAAAAAGAGTCAGGATCCCGGACTCTATGAAAACGATTCATTTCAAGCACTGTTAATTTCAGCACCGACTCAAAAGGATCCAACTCTTTATAACGGTAGGGGACATACTTTAGAAGTTGTCACATTAGTCGGATATGACGCCTTCAGAAAATTTGAAGGAACCAAAACCCAACACAGAACAAAAGAATACGGCATTCTGAAACAAAAAATAATTAAAATGTTTTTCAAAACGCTTGAGAAAGCTATTCCAGGTATTACTAAGCATGTTGTATTTTGCGAGTTGGGAACTCCTCTTACCAATTCTCATTATATAAATTCCACAGATGGATGTATCTATGGAACAGAAAAAAGCTATTCACAAATTGGTCCAATGGCATATCGGGTTAGAACTGAAATTGAGGGCTTAAGGTTAGCGGGCGCGAGTGCGGCAATTCATGGGGTGGCTGGGGCGGCTGTATCCGGATTACACGCGGCGGCATCTATCATGGATTGCAAGTGGACTGAGCTCCTTAATCCTGAAGGGCAGGAATTAAAAATTTATCCGTCTGAGGATCAAAGCGCATGGCCTGAATGGCTTAAGGGGAAAATTCGTAAACCTTAGGGCTTGCGCAAAAATAATTTCACATTTTAAGGGGTGAATCATCCCAGATTTTAATGTGAAAAGAATATGGGAAGTACGACGGGTTCAGGGATTCTTCTGCAGTCACCCGCAACCCGCCGTATTAAAAGTCAGGCTTTATCATTAGACAAGCCCCTGGTCCATCATCGCATCAACTACCTTTACAAAACCCGCAATATTGGCACCATTTACATAATTACCGGGTGTATTGTATTCCTGTGCCGCATTAACACATGTTTGATGGATGCTCTTCATGATTATTTTCAGACGATCATCCACTTCTTCGCGGGTCCATCCAAGCCTTAAGCTGTTTTGTGTCATTTCAAGCCCGGAAACGGACACGCCACCTGCATTGGCCGCTTTGCCAGGACCGTAAAGAATACCCTTGTCCAGGAAAATATCAATCCCTTCGGGCTGAGTCGGCATGTTGGCGCCTTCACTGAGCACAAAAACACCGTTTTTAATCAGATTGGCGGCATCTTTTCCGTTGATTTCATTCTGTGTGGCACTCGGGAACGCGCAGTCGGCCTTATGATCCCAAATGGGATTATGGTCTTTTTGAGGATCAACCGGAGTGTAAATTGCTTCTTTATATTTTTCAGCATATTCTTTGACCCGACCCCTTCGGATATTTTTCAGGGTCATTACATATTCCAGTTTTTCTCTGGTAATACCACTTTCGTCATAAATATATCCTGATGAGTCGGAAAACGTAACCACCCTCGCGCCGAGATCCAGGAGTTTTTCAATGGTATATTGGGCCACGTTTCCGGAACCGGAAACAAGGCATGTCATATTCTCAAGTGTTTTGTTTTGGGTGGCGAGCATTTCTGCAGCGAAATAAACCGAACCATAACCGGTCGCTTCCGGTCTGATCAGGCTTCCGCCCCAGTTGAGACCTTTACCTGTCAGTACCCCCGTAAATTCATTTCTCAGTTTTTTGTACATACCGAACAGATAACCGATCTCCCGGCCGCCGACTCCAATATCACCTGCGGGGACGTCCGTATTGGGGCCGATATGACGAAAAAGTTCGCTCATAAACGCCTGACAGAATTTCATGACTTCGTTGTCTGATTTACCTTTTGGATCGAAATCTGATCCGCCTTTACCGCCGCCCATGGGCAAAGTGGTCAGGGCATTTTTAAATACCTGTTCAAAAGCCAGAAACTTCAGGATACCCAGATTGACCGAAGGATGAAAACGGAGTCCACCCTTGTACGGACCGATGGCGCTATTCATTTCAATCCGAAATCCCCTGTTGACCTGGGGTTCCCCCTGGTCATCAAGCCAGGGTACCCTGAACATGATTACCCTCTCCGGCTCTACAACCCTTTCCAGAATTTTGACCTTACTGTAAATCGGATTTTTATCTAATACCGGTTTGATGGACTCTGAAACTTCACTAACCGCTTGATGAAATTCTTTTTCCTGCGGGTCTCTGCTTTCTAACAGCTGCATAATGTCAGTCATGTAAACCTCCTGGAAGAAAACCTGGTTTCTTCACACAATCATATTTTAATATATTGTACATTGCTGTACAATCAGTGAAAAACACACCTTGCCTTAATTTTGCGTGCAACCGATAACAGATTTAAAAACCATAAACAAGCACTATTATCAATTAAATCTGATTTTTTAAAAATAGTTTCTGATGTTTATTAACTCGTTGAATATAAAGATAATATTAACTGATATATGCCTCCTGCAACAGGCCGTGTCAAGTGGTTTTTTATTAAAAGTTCCTGATATTACCCCGGTTTGAAATATTCTTATTTTTCCAGGGACTTTTAATGTTTTAAAAACCACTTCTAAGAATGGAAAATGTCTGTTCCATGGGTACTGTGTTTTTGAGATAGGTTCATGTAACCACCTGATCCCGCGAACCTTCTTGACAATCAAGCCTGATTCTCTTATAATTTTTTTATAAAATGTTACGATAATGTTGAAAATACGTATCCTTTGGACGTCTACCAATTTTATTAAGTCAACCGATTCCAACCCGTAATGGTTTAAACTTCCGATTGGATTGCGTATTTAATATCAAGAAAGACATGTGTATTTCAACGAAAGAACCGTAGTTTCCAACATTATCAAGCCGATACCTTATATTTAAATAATAATTTCAAAGTGATGAATTTCACATGTATAGAGTGACTAATTTCATTGTGAATATCATGTGGTTATTATACAATACAGTCATATCTGTTCGTTCCTTTGAAACGTTTACTGTTTTTCACATTTGCAAGGAGAAATACAAATGAAAAGATATTTTGCCGCAATTCTCGCCATTATGATTTTGATTTTAATTCCTTTTGCAGCAGGAGCGGAATTTAAAAAAACAAAAGTCGCTGTGCTTGACTTTGATTTAAAAGGTAGAGGATTTGAAACCGAGGACATGGGGGGAATTGTAGCTGAATGGTTTATAACGGCGCTTGTAAAGGAAGGTCGGTTTGACGTAATCGAACGGGGGCTTTTAAGAAAGATCATGAAGGAGCATGCGCTGGGTATGTCCGGAATCGTTGATGAGGATACGGCGACACGGCTCGGTAAAATCCTGGGAGTCAAGGTCATTATTTCAGGTTCGGTTCTAAAACTGGAAAATATCCTGGAAATTAACGCCAGAATTATTGATGTTGAGACCGCTTCGATCATAGCAGCCGAGAATGTAAAAAGTACCGCGGCGGCGCAGCTTCAGGATCTTGTTGTACTGATGGCATCAAAAATCATCAATAATTTTCCCCTTGAAGGTTATGTGGTCAGTCGGGAAAAAGGTGAGAAAGTCATTGCCATTGATCTGGGCAAGAAAGCCGGAGTTAAATCGAATATGGAGTTTTTTGTTTATAAAGAGGGGAAGGTTATCAAGCATCCGAAGACCGGTGAAGTACTGGATATTCAAACCATTAAAATCGGAAAAATAGTGATTAGCAATGTAAGGGACAAAATGTCTCATGGTGAAATTACTGAAGAGAATACACCCGGAATGATCAGGTTTGGCCACCGGGTTGAAAGTATCGGTCCATTGGTGCCCGCTACAACCGGTATGACTATCAAAAAAGCCGTAAAAAAGAGCCGCCGTGATTCCCGTAGAAAGAGGACAAGGCCGTCCACTGTCACTGAAATTGCAGAGCTGCTCAGGTCCCCGAATATGACGGATAAAACCATAGGCGCAAGATACGCGGTAAAACTGTTCCCCACAAATCCGATGCTTCTTGAAATAGCTGAATCAGAGCTGTTAAACCATTATGAAATAAGAACAAACAATAAAGCCCACGTGAATGCAATGGCATGGTTGTGTAATATGCTCGGGCGTTCCCGCAATAGAGAGTATAAGGATACATTATACAAGGTAGCAAGAAAGGCCGGAAATAGAAGATTGCGTGGATACGCGAACAAGAACTACAGAATGTTAAGATAATCATTCAAATATTTTTGTAATATACCGGGGAATCGCAGATGGATGCGGTTCCCCTTTTTTGGTGAATTTTGATCCGCAATGACAGCGCCAATTCATTTCAATACGCTGTATGCTTGTAAATGAGTTGCCATCGGCCGAAAATAGATTAGCAATTCTCGGCGAATGTAATAAAAATCACCAAACGCACTCCGAATGTCATACCGGCGGAGGTCGGTATCCAGATTGTTGTTTGGTCGAACTGGATACCGGCCTCCGCCGGTATGACGCATCTATAACTTTACGAAAAATAATGATAATGATCTGCTGTAAAGTAAGCCTGTTAATGTTTTCTATTTTCACCAAGAATTGCTGAAAATAGATCATTCAGCTTGACAGTATAATATCATTCCGATAAATTAGCACATTTAAGGTACAGATTCATTATCAAAAAAGATCATTCGCTGGAATAGAGAATGTTTGGATCAGGTAATCAAAATATAAAAACCCATTACTCGAAATTCAGGCTGGAGGTCACCCAACCTTCAATCAAAGGAGGTTAAAATGATTAAGAGGAATTCTATTTTAATACCGGCATTATTATTATCGTTTTTTCTAATTTTTGGTGGTTCACAAACCTTTGCGGCCAAGTCAAAGAAAATTCTATATTTGAAAAACAATATCCACGCCCAGGCAAGACCGGACCGGGGCGGTAAAACGGTCAATAGAGGCAGTTATGCAAATTATGTGGATCCCGGTGAGGGGCATTTTTTCTTTCCGGTAAATACACCGGTAGAAATTAAAACCAAGGGCAGTTTCAGGGGAAAAATGCTGGTGATTACCAACCAGAAAGACGGTAAAATCATTTATTTTGAATGCAATGAAAAAAATATGGGCATGGGGATGAAGGAATATATCGATGTCATCGCTTCACCCCAGAAGGTATCCTTAAAAGGTCTTTCCAAACTCGATTCAAAGGGGATTCGAAATGGCAAGGCATATAATGGAATGACTAAAAAAGGGGTTCGAATGGCCCTTGGTTATCCCGCGAAACACATGACACCGTCACTAAAAAATAATCAGTGGACCTACTGGCGAGATCGTTTCAGAATGAGGGTTGTGAAATTTAACAGTAAGGGAAGGGTCATTAAGATTCAATAATTCTGATATAACAGGGGAATAATTAGAATGGAAAAACGAGGAATCGCGCTTGTGACCGGGGCAAGTAAAGGAATCGGAGCCGCTGTAGCCTCAGCATTAGCAAAAGACGGGTATGATATCTGGCTGAATTACAGGAATGATCATCAAAGCGCTGAAAAAGTATGCAAAGACGTGGAATCGTTCGGTGGGAAGTGCCTTCCGGTTTCTTTTGATGTTTCAGATTCCGATGCGGTCAGCGATACCCTCGAACCATTACTTAAAGAGAATACTCCATACATACTTGTAAATAATGCCGGTTTTGCAAAAGATACTTTGATGGCCCTGATGGGAGACCAGGAATGGAGCAGTGTGTTATCCGTTACCCTGGATGGCTTCTTCCATGTCACTAAAATGGTTCTTTCCGGAATGATGCGGAAACGAAAAGGGAGGATCGTAAATATTGCTTCCACCTCCGGGCAAAGCGGTATGCCGGGCCAGGTGAATTATTCAGCAGCCAAAGCCGGATTGATCGGTGCCACCAAGGCGCTGGCACTTGAAGTGGCAAAACGAAATGTTCTTGTTAATGCTGTGGCACCGGGTTTCATTGAAACCGAAATGACAAAGGACCTTCCAACGGAACAATTCATGTCTATGATACCTTTCGGGCGTTTTGGCACAACCAGAGAAGTGGCCGGTGCTGTGAGATTTTTATGTTCTGACCGGGCATCATATATTACCGGTCAGATCATTGCTGTCAACGGCGGGACATATATGTAAATCCATTTCAAAACAATAAAAAACACTGAATCGCTAAGTATTAGTACTGATTTAAAAGTGGAATTTGGAAAGATTTTATGCATAGAGTTGCGATTACCGGTATCGGCATCGTCTCCTGTCTGGGGTGTGATGTTAAAACAGTTGCCCTGGCATTACGAAATGGCGAGTCCGGGATAGTTATTGATGAAGAGAGGATCGGGCTTGGTTTTAGAAGCCCGTTGACCGGTGCGGTTAAGGATTTTGATCCCAAGGCGGTTCTTTCAAGAAAACAGCGTAAAACAATGCCTGATTTTGCGGTGCAATCCTATGCGGCCGCAAGAGACGCTATTGAAATGTCAGGTATTGATCCTGAAGACATACAGAATCCGGAATCAGGGTTGATCTTCGGGTGTGACTCCAGTTGTATTGCCGCCATTGAGCAGGTTGATCTTTTGCGAAAGCATGGTGAAACAAAGTCGATCGGAAGTGGACTTATCTTTCGTTCCATGAATTCAAACATTACCATGAACCTGAATACCATTTTCAAAACAAGGGGCGCATGCTGGACCATCAGCTCTGCGTGCTCCAGTGGCGGACACGCAGTGGGGCAGGCGGCAGATCTTATTGCATTGGGTCGGCAGGATCGAATCATCTGCGGCGGTGCCCAGGAAATCAACTGGGAATCGATATGCAGCTTTGACGGTCTGGGTGCGTTTTCCATAAATGTGGAAGAACCTCATGCGGCTTCGCGGCCGTTTGATGCGACCAGGGATGGACTTATTCCCAGCGGAGGGGCGGCAGCAGTGTTGCTTGAACGGTATGATCTGGCAAAACAGCGGGGTGCCGATATATTGGGTGAAATGGTTTCGTACGCGTTTTCATCTGATGGTGATAATATTTCCGTACCCTCAGGGGACGGTATACAAAGAGCCATGGGAAAGGCATTGGAAGGCGCATCTGTCCAACCCGCCGAAATCGATTACATATGCGCGCATGCGACTTCCACACCGGCAGGTGATGCGGCCGAAGCTAAAAATATTTCCGCGGTATTCGGTCGGGAAACGCCGTTGGTATCGTCTTTAAAATCGATGACAGGCCATGAATTATGGATGTCCGGAGCCTCAAGTGTTGTTTATAGTGTCATCATGGCCCGGGAAGGATTTATTGCCCCGAATATAAATTTTAATAAACCCGATGAATATTCAAAGAAGCTGAATATTGTCACGGAGACCTTAAATCACCCGCTAAAAACCGTGTTATGCAATTCCGCAGGTTTTGGGGGTACAAACTCCTGTCTTATACTGAGGTTTGATGAATGAAGTATGATTTTACGGTTATTGGGACCGGGATTTCAGGTATGGCATCAGCCGTTATTCTTGCCAAATCCGGTTACCGTGTATGTCTGATTGAAAAATCCAGGAAATTAGCGCCGGTTATCAGGGGCTTTAAACGGAAAGGATTGTATTTTGATACTGGTTTTCATTATACTGGAAGCCTTGGCGATGGTGAAGTGCTTGATCTGTATTTTAAATATCTGGGGATTTCAGACAGGATCGAAAAAGTACCGCTGAATCAACAGGGGTTTGATGTTTATCGCTGCCTTGAACCGGAATTTGAAATCAGTTTCCCGGTAGGCTATGACCAGCTTCGGGAAAGACTTCATGTGGCTTTTCCTGAAGAAAAGAAAAGCATCGACACATATATGCAGAAGGTGGTTGATACATCCAATTCGTTCCCGTATATCAACCTGAATGAACGTTCTCTGAAACAGTCTTTAAGTGATTTACACGGTCCGAGCCTTCAGGATGTTCTTGATCGTATTACTGATAACAAGCTGCTGAAAGCGACATTGTCAATCTACTGCCTTTTACACGGAACATCTCCGAAGGAGATTTCCTTTAGTGTTCACGCTTGTGTAGCGTCCCGTTTGTTTGAATCCGTGCATGAAATAAAGGGAGGCGGATTGGCCCTGGTTCGGGCGTTTGAGTCTGTATTGGAGGATCTTAATGTTGATATTCTTTGCGGCCGCGGTGTCAAAGAGCTGCTTTTTTCCCCGGATCAATCGATTGCCGGGGTTGGATTGGAAGATGGGGAAATACTGGAGTGCAATGGGTGCGTATCAACGGTTCATCCGCTGAATTTTTTAGAGTTTATCCCGGATCACATGTTTAGACCTGCTTATCGAAAACGTCTGGCCGGACTGGAAGAGTCCAGTTCAGCTTTTATGCTGTATGTTGTGCTGGATCACCCGGTGAAACAGCTTTCTGGTAAAAATATATTTATATCTGAGACCTGGGATATCGATAATTTTTGTATTCATGAACCGATTCAGAATAGACCCTATTATGTCACTTCAGCGGGCCATCACAGCCATGATGGTGAAAACAAGGGATATGTCGCGATATGTCCGGCCAGTGTGACCGAAACCGATGAATGGTCGGAATCCTATACTGGGAGACGTCCGCGAAGTTATACCAGGTTTAAAGAAGAAATCGCCGGGATCATGCGGCGGCATATAGAGAAAAACTGTCCCGAACTTAGAGGGGAAGTTGTTCGTATGGAGTGTGCCACGCCCCTCACTCTCAGGGATTGGACAAATGCACCGGGCGGATTGTACGGTGTGAAACATAAAATCGGGCAGTACAATCCCATGGCGGTCACCAAATCGGCAGGCCTTTATCTTGCCGGACAGGCGGTTGCCGCACCGGGTGTGGTGGGCGCAATAATCTCCGCTTTTTTGGCATGCGAGAATGTCACAGGGCACGACCGTCTGCGGAGGGAAATCGCAGCGTGCATATGAGAAGGGTTGTAATAACAGGAATGGGAGTCGTATCTCCCTATGGTAAAGGTGTTGACAAACTCTGGTTATCACTGCTAAACGGTGAAAGCAGTGTAAGAGGAATGCCTTTATTCAGAGAAATCGGCGGTCTTAGAAGTCATGTGGGTGCTATTGTTGATGGGATCGATATAAAGGAAATTCCACGAAAATATAGACGCTCAATGGCTATGATGTCGATTTACGCAACCATTGCGAGCCGGGAAGCACTTAAACAGGCAAGGGTTGACAAGATACATACAGGCAGCGGTCGAATGGGTGTGGCCATTGGCTCGACAATAGGAAGTACCAAAACCACACAGGAGTTTTTTGAGGATTTTTTATCAGATTACAGCCTGCAGCGCATGAAAACAGGTGTATTCTTTAAGCTCATGAATCATTCATGCGCTGTGAATGTTTCTCAGGCATTGGGGATTACCGGAAGGATACTCTCCCCATCAGCTGCCTGTTCCACAAGCTGTCAGGCGATTGGCTATGGATATGAAATGGTTGCGTTCGGCAGGCAGGATTTTATGCTTTGCGGGGGCGCGGATGAGCTGCATCCGCTTACTGTTTCTACTTTTGATATCATGAACGCGGCGTCAACCCATTATAATGAGGAGCCGAATCATACACCCCGTCCATTCGACCGGGATCGTGACGGGGTCGTTTGTTCTGAAGGAAGCGGTGTTCTGCTGCTTGAATCCCTGGAATCAGCAAAAGAACGCGGGGTTGAAATATTATGCGAAATAATCGGTTTTGCAACAACATCGGATATTTCCAACATCGCGAATCCGGCAATTGAATCTATGCAGGATTGCATTGAACAGGTACTGGAGGATGCGCAGCTGAATTCGGAAGATATCGACTATATCAATGCCCACGCAACCGCAACGATACAGGGCGACATCGCTGAAAGCCGGGCAATAGAAAGATTTTTTGGAAGCAGCGTACCCGTCAGCAGTTTAAAAGGGCATTTCGGACATACCATGGCTGCCAGCGGCGCGATCGAAATAGCGGCTATTATCAAAATGATACAAAATGGAGTCATCATACCGACTTTGAACCTGGAAAATGTGGATGAGGAATGCCAGGGTATAAAACATATACAAAAACCCGAAGAATTTGAAATAAATACGGTCCTAAAAAACAACTTCGCCTTGGGAGGCGTGAATTCATCATTAGTATTACGGAGATATGTGAATGAATGATAAAGAGATCATTGAGTTGGTGAACACAGCTCTTGCTGAAGAGTTTGAATTGGAAATCGAAGACATGAAACCGGAAGCTTCTCTCCTGGATAACCTTGGATTAGATAGCCTTGACAGGGTCGATATGGTAATCGTTTTAGAGAATCAATTTAATTTTAAAGTCCGTGAAGAAGAAACAATACGACAAATCCGCACACTCGGAGATATCCATGATTTTGTTATTACGAAGAAACATGAAATCGGGAGCGAATAACAAGACATCTAAAAACAGATTTAGACCGGATCATGGATAAAAATCGAAAAACCAATTTCTTTGTAATCATATTGATGAATCTGATCGTTTATCCAATGATATTTGTCTGGACAGGCATAATCATATTGGTGTCGCCGTTTTTGATGTTAGTCATAATAATTTCTCCATTCTGGAGGCTTGACAGGTTCATTCGACTTTTTGTGTGGATTTACGGGCGCGGGTGGATGGCGATTCTTTCTCCATTTGTAAGGTTTAAGAGAGAAGGATTTACAAAGACATATCCCAGACCGCCATGTATCATGGTGATTAATCACCAGTCATTTTTTGATACCTATTGTATGGCACTTTTTCCTTTTAGTGATGTCACTTTTGCGATTCGTTCCTGGCCCTTTAAGTTGTTCTGGTACGCACCTTTCATGCGCATGGCTCGATACCTGGATGTTGAGACACTGGGCTGGCAGGCAACATCGGAAATAGGCGGTAAGATGCTGGCAAGGCAAAGCTCTTTACTCTTTTTCCCGGAAGGTCATCGGAGCCGGGATGGAAACCTCGGCAGGTTTTATTCCGGAGCGTTTAAAGTGGCTGTCGATACCGGCGCCAAAGTGGTTCCTGTCTGTATCTCGGGTACAGGGGATTTGCTTCCGCCTGGAAGATGGTGGCTCGCACCCACTGTAATAAAATTGAAGGCACTGCCGCCGATCGATCCCAACAATTTTTCCGGCCCCATGGCTCATTCACAGATGAGAAAACATGTTAAGAAAAAAATTGCTGAATGCCTGGAAGAATTTCAAAATTGTTAAGGTTGATGGCATTATAAAATATTGACAGATGGTATTCATAAAAACAGGTGAATGATGAAAAAGGGTCTAACACTACCGGTTTTAGCGAGCGAACTGATTCCGCATCAACCACCCATACGTCTGGTTGACCGAATTATTGAATATAAAAGCAACTGGGGGGTTGTGGAAACTGTCATTAAACCCGATAGCTTCTTATTGGATGATAACGGGGAGTTCGACAGCACAGCCATGATCGAATTGATGGCGCAGTCGATTGCTGTGATCAAGGGGTATGAAAATACACTTGATGACAAACCGATGCAAAATGGATTTCTAGTGGGGGGGCGAAACGTGCAATGCATGGGAACCGTTTTTTCCGGAGATCTTTTGCGGATCAGTATCGGCAAAGTCGGAGGTATTGAAGGATTTACCGTGGCAGATGGTGAGATAAAACGTGATAATGAAATAATTGCTTCCGGTCGAATCAAATTATGGGTTACTGATCAGGTAATGAAAAAACATACGGACTGATTATGTTGACGGTTTTGTAAAAAGTCCAACTTCTGCGTTGTGCTGCATTTCGCAATCATTCAACGTACTATAAGTACGCTTCATGATTACGAAATTTGCACGCCTTGAATTTGAACATTTTACGAAACCGTCTAATTCGGATTTTTTACGAGACCATCTATGTTAAAACAAAAAATTATCTTCATTCTAATGGCAGCAGTTCTTTTTCCAGCTGTATCCATTACCGGAGAACCTGTCAGTTCTGAGTTCAGTGCCAGTGATGAAAACGCGGAAATCTTCGCAAAGATTGCCGAATCTTCTTCAGGAGTCAGTACAATTTCAAGCAATTTTTTACAGGAAAAACATCTTAAAATGATGGAGAAAGTAATCGTATCCAAAGGATTGTTCTATTTCCAAAAACCGGACAGGCTGCGCTGGGAGTTTGTTGAACCCTCCGCGTTTGGATTTTCGGTAAACGGAGACAGTGCAAAACGCTGGCGCGGTAAAAAAGGGCATACCCGGTCTTTTAAAATCAGTCGGGAACCGATCTTTAAAGTGATTATTGATCAGGTGTTTTCCTGGGCAAATGCGGATTTCAAACAATTGGAAAAGGGGTATGATATTTTAGTCATTTCAAAAGAACCGATCGTGTTAAAACTCATACCGCGGAAACCCCGGGAAAAAAAAATTATCGACCATCTGATGCTGACCTTTGCAAATGCTGCCAGCCATGTTGACTCTGTTGAAGTACATGAAAAAGGTAACGATTTTACACGAATCAGGTTCACAAATATAATCCTGAATGAAATCCTTCAGCAAAATTTATTCTAACAATGTTTCTCAATAAGCTATTTACTCTAATTTATCACTTTTTTTCATCCCGCCGCGGAATCCTCTATTTAGTCACGCTTGCAGCTATCATATTTTCTGCTTTATCGTTTCGCAACATTGAGATGTCTGAAAACATTACATCAATGCTTCCAGATGGTCAGTCTGACACTGCCGGCGATTTCAGACTGATCCAGCAGGCACCCTTTACCCGAAAAGTAATTGTGAATCTGAAAGCCGGACCGAGCGTTGATCGATTCACATTAATAGAAACTGTTGACCGTCTGGCCGCCCGCATGACAAAGCCGTTTTTTACACAGGTTGTCACAGGGCCCGCGGATTCGACCGGTGAAGATATTTTTTCATGGCTGATACAGGCACTGCCAAGTCTTGTTACCGACACGGATTTGGAGCGTATCAGGGCCAATCTTACGGCTGCAAAGGTGCATGACCGTCTCGATGAATTTTATCACAGGCTTCTTACACCGGAAGGGTGGGTGATTAAAGGACTGATCCAAAACGATCCCCTGGAGTTAATCAATATCGGTTTTGAAAAGCTCGGATACCTAAAGCTCATACCTCAAATGAGGATCGAGGAAAACCATTTCATCAGTGTTGACGGGAAAAATGTGCTGTTAATCGCTGATACACCCATTGAGATCACAGATTCCCGTGGTGCAGAGAAGATGCTGACATATTTTGATGGACTGGTACAGGATGCAGTTCCCCGGGAAATCGAGGTTTCACTGATCAGCGGGCATAGATATTCCGTGGCCAATGCGTCAGCCATAAAGAAAGATGTTTTTCTCATCATTAGCTGCGCATCCCTGGCAATTCTTTTCCTGTTTCTTATATTTTTGCGCAGTTTGCGGGCCGTTTATGTTTTCCTGGTTCCGGTTTCAGTATTGTGTGTCGCAGGTGTGGGTGTATCCCTGTTTTACACGACTGTTTCGGCAATAACCATAGGATTTGGTTCGGTCCTGCTCGGGATTTCCGTGGATTTTGCCCTGCATGTTTATTTCGCGCTTCGTATCAAAGACAGTGATCCGGCAGTTGTTATCGGACAGATATCACACCCGGTATTGTTCGGCGGTTTAACGACGATCGCTGCATTTGCGGTGCTGCTTTTATCAGATTTACCGGGTCAGCGTCAGCTGGCCGTTTTTTCAATGATCGGGATAGGTATGGCGATGATCATATCATTGACTATCCTGCCTCACTTGATCAAACCCGAAAAAAAAATCAGAAAATTAAAAAGTACCGGATCCCGGGCAATAAAACGACTGCCGGGGATTTGGGTCATAAGTATCTGGCTGATCATTGTGGGTCTGTGTCTATGGCAGGCCAGGCATATTCGGATCGACGGCGATTTGCGTTCTCTTAACCTGGTACCGCCCGATATTCGGTTGGCAGAGAATAATTTGAAGCAAACCTGGGGGGATTTCAGGGGGACTGCAATGATTTTTGTAAAAGGTGATGATATGCAGAAGGCTCTTGCAAACAATGATCTCCTTTTTTCATTTTTATCACAAAATTTGCCAAAAGATCAGATCATCAGCCTTGCCCCTATCATACCTTCTCAGTTAACTCAGGGGTTAAATCAAGAACGCTGGGCGGTTTTCTGGGCCAGCGGGAACAGGAAACTGGCTAAGGAATTACTGGAAACAGAAGGGAAATCGTTTGGATTTTCAACTCATGCCTTTTCACCGTTTTTCGATAATCTTAAAAGGCAGCCGACACAGGTCTTGCTTCAGGATCTGCAGGGTGTGGGGCTGGGAGCTGTTTTTGACTCGCTGGTTATCGAGTCTAAGAATAAGGAACCGGTTAAAATCCTGACGCTTGTACCGGACACACCCAAAGTGCATGAACTCATGGAAAAACATGAGGATCGTTTGGGTGCGAGACTTGTATCCCAGACCCGGTTTAACACTATTGTCGGAACGGCAATCAGGAATGATTTTATCGGGTTTATTATCAAGGCTTCCCTGGTTGTGATTTTTTTACTCATCATACTGTTTCGACGTTTAAAAAATGTTTTTTGTGCCCTGATACCGGTTATCACCGGCCTGATATGTATGTTCGGTATTATGGGGTGGCAGAATATCGGATTCAATCTTTTTAATATTGTGGCTGCCATACTGGTCATCGGTCTTGGCGTGGATTATGGTATTTTCATGGTATTTAAAATCCGTGAAGGTTATAAACATAATACGGATCGTGCTGTGCTAGTTTCCGGGCTGACCACACTGGCCGGGTTCGGTGCTCTTGTGTTCGCGCGTCACCCAGCTCTCCATTCAATAGGCGTGACCGTACTTCTTGGGATCACTGCCGCGATACCTGCCGCACTACTGGTTATTCCTGTTTTTTACCGTAAGAAATGATGGTCTCGTAAAAAGTCCGAATGTGACGGTTTCGTAAAAAGTTCAAATTCAAGGCGTGCAAATTTCGTAATCATGAAGCGTACTTATCGGACCCACCCTGTTAAATCTGTCTTTTTATTTAACAGGGGAGTTGAATGATTGC
>JAUVGT010000437.1 GCA_030593645.1 Deltaproteobacteria bacterium | reverse complement strand
TCAATCCAATTATTTGGAAAAAAGGATAGCAATACTGGCCAGTCTTCTGTTATCATATTTTTATCTCCATCGATTATTATGATGGAACTATATGATAAAACATATTATATGTCAAGTAAAATAACTTAGCGCTTATGCCCTTCCCGGGAGCATGAGGTCCATCAGTATCAGATCCGGTGATGATTTTTTTACCTGTTTAATGACACGATCTCCCCGTGTCAAAACAGTCGTGTCATATCCTGCCCGGTCCAGATAATCCTTGAGCAGGTTTGCGATTTTTACTTCATCTTCAACAATCAGAATCGAATTTTTCATAATAGTATCCCAAATTTTGTACAATATTGGTTACCCCTAAAGATGCAGGGCCAGCGTAATCTTTATTTTTAATCCACCCAAACTGGAATGGCTTGCTTCAATGATTCCATCATGCGTTTCCACGATATGTTTACAGATGGATAGCCCCAGGCCGCTGCCGCCTTTGATCCTGCTTCTGGAAGAATCCACACGGTAGAGCCTGTCGAAAAGATGGGGCAGATCCTCATCCGGAACACCCGGTGCTGTGTCTTCGAAAACAAAGGATAGATCATTTTTTGAAGAGGATAGGGAAATTTTAAGTTCACCGGGGGAGTCTGTATATTTCAACGTGTTATCAAACAAATTGGAAAACAGCTGGGACAGGCGACCGCCATCACCCAGAATTTTATGGCCGCTTGTTTTATCGGTATTATCGAGAATGCTGATCTGATTTTCAGAATAGGGTTTTTTAAACAGACTCATGGTTTCCTTTAAAACAAACACCGGATCGACCGGTACTTTATTATATTTGACGGCACCTGATTCGGCGAGAAATATATCATTAAGGTCATTGACAATATTTACAAGGCGAAGTGTCTCCGTGTGTAAAGATGACATCGTTAATGGTGAGGCTTCACGAACACCATCCTGAATGGCCTCGATTTCCCCCTGGATGATGGATAGAGGTGTTCTCAGTTCGTGCGCGATATCGGAGATCCATTGTTTCTGCATTTGTTCAGATTTTTCCAGTGTCCGGGCCATGCTGTTGAAATCAGAAGCCAATTGACCCAGTTCATCGCCGGAACGAACCGATATCCGGGTTTTAAAATTCCGTGATTTAATCGCCCGGGTTCCCCGTATCAGCTGTTTGATCGGCGACAACGTGTGACGGGCCAGCATAAGCGCCACCAGCGCCGTTACAATCAAGATCAGAACACCGGTTATATAAAAGGATTGTTTTTGACGATTTAAAAATTCAATATCCATTGGACGATAAAATTGAGTCTGTGTTTTTAAGCCAAGCCAGCCAACGGTTTTACCATTCACGGTGATTGCCTTTAAAATATGACCATCAGTGAAATCCGCGCCACCAACAACATGATGCTTCTTTGAGTCGAACAATGTCAGCCTCGGCATGATTTGTAACGGATCAAAAGCAGGACCGCCCGGGGGAGGTGGTGGCTGAAAACCATGAGCCTGAGGGGAGAATGCCTGACGAGCTGCATCAGGTCCTCTACCAATTGCCAGCGGCCGCAGGACAATACGAAATCGATGCATATTCTTTTTCAAATGATCCCACCCGCTGTGGTTATCATATTCTTCACCCAGTAATGCCGCGTGATCATCCAGAATCTTGATTTCTATCTGATTCACATAGACGGAAAAATTCCGGTAAGCCATATGGTTCAGTACAAAAAACATCAAAAGGAGAATAAACAATGATGTACTTATAAAAATGAATATAAATTTATATGATAATTTCATTTTGGATTGTTTTTTCCTTTTTTAATGGATTGCAGTTATTTCCTTGATTCATCATTTTCCCTTTTGGTTATATTGCTGATTTTTCGATTCTTTATAACCCCTTATATTTTTTTATATTACATAAATTTCAAAATGTAATCAATCTCCACGGATTAAACACGCGTTCTCCATATTTTCTACACATTTCATTGGTAGATCAAAGCAGATTAAAAATGTTTTGATTGGTGTGAAAAACCTGGGAACATGTTATTGCAGAGAAAGAGGGCATGATGCAAAAAAGATCCGCTTCCAAACTGATTGAATATTGGGCCGAGTAATGGGTCGTGTGATTAATATTTTGTTTGACAAGGGAAATATAGGATGTCCCCAAGAAAGGGGACATCACTTACTTGTTCTGACTGTGTGTGTGGGCTATCTTACCCGCCTGCCCCCACCCGGTGTTCCCGGTGCGAGCTTCCTCGGGGAGCAGAACAAAACAAATGAAAAAGGTGAACTCTATAATGATTAGCCCGCTGGTGTATGTCAAAATAACGCTCTGATAGGGTGCAATTAAATGTGATGGAAAAGGATTAAATCCATTTTTTCCGGATACCGGATCGGGGTCCGGTATGACGTGTGGTTTGCAGTCATTTCGGGGTTGATCCGGTATACACTGTTCCATTTTAAACCATATTTTTAATTACACCCTTCTGATACTTTACAATAATTGATAAATCCGTTAATCTGTTTTTCAAGCATACTTTCCGTTAACTGCGGGATTTGTGTGGCAAACCGTTAGACTATTTTAAAATTGAAGGAGGAATAAGTAAAATGAAGAAAATTAGCATAATCATTTGTAATCGTTACCATACTTGTGCAGGCGGGAAGTGTCTGAGAGCTTTGCGAAACCGGGAGGGGGCATTTGCCCTGTACAGTAAAGAGGAAGTTGAAATGGTGGGCTACACCACCTGCGGAGGATGTCCTGGCGGCAATGTGGAGTATGCTCCAGCGGAAATGAAAAAGAATGGAACAGATGTCATCCATTTAGCAACGGGCCTGGTAGTCGGCTATCCACCCTGCCCACGCCTGAAAGCGTTCTGTAAATTTATTCCCGCCAAGTTTGGACTGGATGTGGTTGTCGGTACCCATCCAATCCCGCAAAACTACTACTTGACTCACCAGGACTTAGAGACCTGGCAGTCGAATAGATGGCAAGAACGAATTCAGCATGTCTTGACAAACGAAGAAACGCGTTTGGCATACGATTGATGAAATAATAATAGTGACAAAGTAGAATTAAAATGCCTGCTTTTACCAATGCCAACTCCAATAACTAACAGATTGGGTTGAATCTGAAGTACTGTTGAATATCCCCAAGAAAGGTCCTAATTGACGGTTTCGTAAAAAGTCCAACTTCTGCGTTGTGCTGCATTTCGCAATCATTCAACGTACTATAAGTACGCTTCATGATTACGAAATTTGCACGCCTTGAATTTGAACTTTTTACGAAACCGTCTAATTCGGACT
>JAUVGT010000013.1 GCA_030593645.1 Deltaproteobacteria bacterium | reverse complement strand
ACAATCCATTTTTTTTTGGAAGGACCTTCCGAATAATCTGAAATGACATCGAGAATTTTATCTTCTGTAACACCTTTATATACGAGTCTTGGTTTGCCGCTTTTGATTATTTCAACCAGAGGTTCTGCTTCACAAAAGCCGATGCACCCGGTTTGACAAATCTGGATCGTATCATCTCCCTCAAAGGTCTTAGCGGCTTTTTCAAAAGCCGCTTGCGCCCCTGCCGCGATACCGCAGGAGGCCATACCTATGTTTACTTTGATTGATTCGGGGGTGTAGATCCTTTTTTGGTATTCAATGCTTATCGATTCTAAGTCTTTGGCAGACAGGATTTTCATGTTACATAACCTCGTTTAACTTTTTCATTTATATTGCTCAAGAATCTTTGATACTTCATCGGTGGCCAGCCGGCCATGCATGTCTTCATTAATTTTCACAACAGGACCGAGGCTGCAGCAGCCAATGCAGCGCACAGATTCCAGAGTGAATAGTTTATCTTCAGAGGTTTCCCCGTCTTTGATTTGGAGTAAATCTTCAATTTTTTCATGGACCCTTGCGCCGCCCCTGACATGGCAGGCTGTGCCCAGGCAGATTGAAACGATATTTTTACCTCTCGGTTCAAGACTGAACGTTTTATAGAATGTTGCCACACCGTAAAGTTGGCTGAATGGAATGCCGATTTTTGTTGAGAGATACGTCAGCGCCTGTTTGGGAAGATAATTATAGGTTCTTTGAATGGCTTGAAGTATCATTATCAGGTTTTCTTTTTCATTGTTAAACTCGTTTTCGATTATATCGTCCAGTTTCCTATAATCGATATCAGGTTCTTGACAATGATCCTGTAAGCTCGACTGATTCATCTATTTTCTCCTAACATTGCTTCATTTGGGCCATAGTATGTAACGACCATTTTCTTTCTAAACCGCGTTAAACAGCGTTAAACAGCGTATTGAACGACCGGGCAGTTTTCAACGCACGCACCGCAGCCGGTACACTTTTCCATATCAATGCTGCGGGCCCGTTTTCTGATCTTTACCTTGAAGTTGCCTGGTGATCCCTTTACATCTTCAAGATCTGAATAGGTAATCAACTCGATGTTTAAATGCCGGCCGACCTCGACCAGTACCGGAGAGATAATTCACATCGCGCAGTCGTTGGTGGGAAATGTCTTGTCAAGCTGTGACATGACACCTCCAATTGAGGGAGATTTTTCGAGGAGGTAAACATAATAACCGGAGTTGGCTAAATCCAGGGCGGATTGCATACCCGCAATCCCGCCGCCGACAACCAATACTGAACCAATAACATCCTTCTTAGGCATCTTTATTTCTCCTGATGATCGAAATGATAATTAATAATAATAACAACAGTTTATGACCTGATAATAACAAGGGTCATGACTGGTGAATTCTACAATTTATAGAAGAGGTAAAATCTTGTCAATAAAATTCAGATTATATGAATAGCACTTTTCATATGGTGAAATGTAATTGTTATAAAAATTGAAAGGTTAGCTGAATAAATGAGGGAAATATATTTTTTGAATTTTATATAATTTGACAGTTTAAGGCACGCCGCATTGTTCTGTACGGTCGACAGGGAAATATGAATGCTTGCCGGGGCGTAGCTATAGCGAAGTCGGAAGCCTTGGCGACGGTGGATGGAAGACGCTTTGTCTTCTTTTAAATCGTACTTGTATAAGTGAAACGTTACGCGTGCTCAGAGAAACGGTACTCGTACTCGATATAGGAGCTCTATATCAGGATATTCGAGTACGATTATAAGTAGTCATTCTAAACGGGTGGAACTCCTATTATATGGCCATCTGACAGGATTCCGGCCTTCGCCGGAATGACGTTAAGTCCACAACTTAGCGCTTATGGGGGGGCGAACCTGTGAGTTCGCCCTTTCTGCAAAGAGCCAACAACTAGGAGCCAAGAGCTAACTGCTAACTCATGCCGCCATCCTAAAGGCTTTTTCAGCAGCATCACGGACTTCATTCGGTGTAAATGGCTTTGCAAGGTAATCGACGACTCCCAGCCTTGCGCTTTCCACCGCTGTTTCAATGCTGGCATAGCCGGTAATGATTATGACTCTGGCATTCGGCTGATGATCCCGAATATGTTTCAACAGATCAAGCCCCTGTACTCCGGGTATCCTTAAATCGAGAAGAACCAGTTTATAGTTTTGGGACGAAATTCGATCTATGGCTTCATCTTTTGTAATAGCCTGATCCACGTGGAATCCTTTTTTGTTCAATATTTTTCGGATATTATTATTTACGGCAACTTCATCATCGATGACAAGAATGTTCCTGAGATTCGGTTCTGAAGGGAACACACGAACCACATTTTCCGGTTGATCCATCCGGCGCATCCGTTTTTCAATATTTTTCTTCAATTCCTCATAGGGGACAAACGCCACGCCTTCACTTTCCAGGTGATAAATGTATTCCGGGCCTGTGACCGCGGCTACTTCTTTGTAGTCAAAAGGCATGTCAATTCCAATCAGTTTTTTTCCGTTAAAACCTTTTGCTTTTTTGCCTTTTCTCTTTTTTGCTTTTTTTTGCGGGCACTCCCCGGTCTTTGTGCCGCCTTTACAGGTGGCACCCAGTTTTTTAAAAATGTCACAGACCATATCGCCCATTTCGCAATAATTTTCCAGTTGGTTCGGCATCTTCACTTCCACAATGGGCATATCTGACCGGCCCATCATATTTGTATATTCATCGCCTATCTGTTCGGCCACTTCACCTGCATCAAAGGGTATATCGATATCAATGACATCTATGGTTTCCAACTCATCAGCGGCGGCGGGAGATTCCTTCAGTTCCCCATCAAGGGCTTTTTGAACCGTGGACCTTAATTCCTCCGGTGTGAATGGTTTGGATATATAATCGAGTGCACCAAGCCGGATTGCTTTCATGGCCGTATCCGTGGAGGCATAGGCAGTCATCATGATTGCTTTGGTCAGGGGCCATTGTTCTTTGACCAGTTTGAGAAGTTCCAGCCCATTTTTCCCGGGCATCACAATATCGGATATAAGAAGGGAATATGATTCCTGTGCCATTTTTTCAATTGCTTCGGCCGCGCTTAACGCGCGGGTAATTTCAAAATTATTTTTTGAGAGTATTTTTTCAACATTGCTGCAAATCTGGTTTTCATCATCGACGACAATAATTTTGGGGACGGTCTGCATGGTTTCCTCCGTTTCAATAATATGATTGGTTTGATGATAAGAATAGCAGGTTCCGTGCCAGGTTTTGATAAGGTTGTAAACGGTTGAAATAATAGGTGTTTTAAAAAACCGGCAACCAATGATTCAAGAATATGTATATAAAAAATATACAATTATAACACATGCTAACCCCATTTAAAAAGGCGGTCATATGTGAATACAGACTTATAAATATCTGGAATTACGGGGAAATGGTTTCAGAGGTGATTGGGGTGACTGTTTTTGTCAGGATGTATATAAAAAATATACACGGTATAATAATTTTTACGGGCAGCAATTGTGCGGTTTGAAGTGTTTAGTTGTCCGGTTTAACCGGCCGTTTTATTTTATATTTTTTTAATAAACCCTGAAAATTAGTCCGCTGCATACCCACATCCTTTGCC
Source organism: Deltaproteobacteria bacterium (assembly GCA_030593645.1). Lineage (GTDB taxonomy): Bacteria > Desulfobacterota > Desulfobacteria > Desulfobacterales > JAUVGT01 > JAUVGT01. The sequence goes on along the minus strand of JAUVGT010000013.1, from coordinate 20,601 downwards.
GCGGTGGTAATATTCCAATTATTTTTGATCAACGCGTTTACAATGAATTTTTTTTCAATACCTGTAACGGCTTTTTGTCTTATTTCTTTTTTAATCTTTTTGAGTTCTTCGTTATTTAACGGGATGTGATCCATTAAATGTTCGATATCGGTTATCTCACTGAGTAAAGGAAGATCCCGATGGGTAATCAGGTCCTTCTCGCAAAGGATGACGGCCCGCTCAATGACATTTTTTAGTTGTCTTACATTTCCGGGCCAGTCATATTCAGTTAAACGGTTTACCGCGTCATCGGAAAATCCGTTGATTGATTTATCCATATTTGTGCAGAACTGCTTGAGAAAATGATAGGCGATCGGCAGGATATCACCCTTTCGTTCGCTCAGAGGGGGGAGGGGGATCGGGTAGACAAAAATCCGATAATAAAAATCTTCTCGAAAGGAACCCTCCTTAACCATCGCTTCAAGATTTTTATTGGTTGCAAATATCAGGCGAACATCAACACTTTCAACCATCGATGCCCCACGCGGAATGAATTCACGCGTTTCCAGGAAACGGAGGAGTTTTCCCTGGACTTCAAGGCTGATATTGCTGATTTCATCAAGAAACACGGTTCCCTTATGAGCCCGTTTGAATATGCCGTCTTTGTTCTTGTGAGCCCCGGTAAACGCCCCTTTAGTATACCCAAAGAGCTCACTTTCAAGCAGGTTCCCGGTCAGCGTCCCGCAGTCAATCGCAAAAAATACTTTATCGCTTCTTTTACTGTTCGCGTGTACGGCCCTTGCGATGAGTTCTTTACCGGTACCACTTTCGCCATAGATTAAGACTGTTGATTTAGTCGGGGCCACCTTTCCAACCATATCGATGACCTTCGTAATCTTAGGACTCTTACCGATAAGCTGGTGCAACGTTGGTTTTTTCTTACCTCCCTCTTTACTTAACAGACGGTTTTGAATCCGTATTTCTCTTTCAAAAAGAGCCTGTTTTACGACACTGCGCAGTTCATGGGGAGTAAATGGCTTGGGCAGATAATCAAACGCGCCCATTTTCATGACCTCAACAGCAGAAGAAACAGAGGCATATCCGGTTATCACAATGACCATGGTATCCGGGTGATTTTCCCTGATTTGGGATAAAACCTCCATGCCACCCAGCCTGCTCATTTTGAGGTCTGTGATCACCACATCAAACGGTTTTTCATTTACTATTTTTAATGCATCATATCCATTTAACGCATATGTGACATTGCAGCCCGTTTTCGTTAATATTTTGATACAGCTGTTGCAGATATTCAGTTCGTCATCCACTACAAGAATTCGGGGGGATTTATCGGTCGCCATACTTTTTTCCCTTTTCAAGGGGTAAACAGATGGTAAAAGTAGTGCCCATTCCCGGCTTGCTTTTTACTTTTATTTTTCCGCCATGTTGTTCGATAATACCATGGGTGATTGATAACCCCAGACCTGTTCCGTTCTCCTTTGTTGTAAAAAACGGGTCAAAGAGTTTGTCCAGGTTTTCTTTGGAAACACCTTCGCCGGTATCTTTGACGGATATTTCTATAACATTGCTGTGGGAAGGTTTGCTGATGTCCACATGGATTTCTCCTCCGGGCGGGGTTGCTTCCGCGGCATTGAGTATCAGGTTAATCAATGACTGTTCAATCTGTCCCTTGTCCGCATGAATACGGATTTCATCATCGTCAAAGTCCCGGATCACTGAAACATCTTTGAATGCGGCCTGTTTCCGTGTTAAGAGGATACTTTCATCGATAATATGAACAATGTTGGTGATCTTTTTTATCGGTTTAGTCTGTCGTGCAAAATCGAGCAGACTCATTACGATTTTACTGCATCTTAGCGTTTCCCCGGCAATTGTTTCCAGATCCTTATATAATGGATCGTCAGGTTTTAAGTCTTCCTGTATCAGCATGGCAGAAGTGAGAATGGTGGTTAATGGATTGTTAATTTCATGGGCCACACCGGCAGACAATCGACCGATGGATGCCAGTTTTTCCTGCTGCATCATTACTTTTTGCATATTGATGTCTTTCGAAATATCCCTGGAAATTTCAATTACCCCCACCACATCGCCGTCTTCAAGTATGGGGTAGGTTGAAATTGAATAGTAAATATCTTTTTTATTTTTATCCAGATGGATATGGGTTGTCGTGAAGTGTTTTTTTGTTTCCGTTGTTTTAATCAGCGGGCATGGGTGGTGTTCACCAGTGCATGGTGAATCCAGGTGGTGGGTGATTTCGTAACAGTATCGTCCAATGACTTCATCTCGGGTAAGGCCCAGTTTATTTAAAAGGGATTCGTTTATATCGAGTATTTTGTAATTCATGGCGATTACCAGAACATCTTCATGAGTCAGTGTGTTGAGCACGGCCTTGTACATGGCTTTTGTATCATGGAGTTCCTGATCGGTTTTTTTCTGCTGGGTTGAGATGCGGGAAATTTCCCAGAAGAGTTTCGCAGTCAGATCTGAAATGGCGCGCACATTTTTATTTTTCTTTGCCAGGATATCATTATAAATATCCATATTACCGGTCAGTTCGATAATCAGGTCAATATCGTCTCTTTTAAAAAAATCATTATAATCATTTGTGGTATACAGCCCCATTTTCTTTGCTTTGAGCATACCGGGGACGTCATGTTTTAAATCAGCGACAGCGATAATTTCCGGATTGATTTCCTTAAAACGATGCTGTTTGACCACATCGATAAGTTTGCTGCAGCGGTATCCGCCGCCTACTACGGCAATTTTCATAATCATTCTCCGCGCCTTCATTTAATAACAGATGTCTGGCGATCCAATGATATTAATCACACATATCGGGTGTTTTATTTTAAAAAATTGGGAGACTGCATTTATGTAAATCCCAATCGATTTTGGGTAACATTAATTACATATCAGTATTTTTAGGAAAATAAAAGCCATGTATTATTCTCAATGTATTGCAAACGATATGAAGGGCGCGGGTTGATTAAAAATATCTGAGCCGGTGAATAATATGAATTATGTTAAGCCAAAGTGATAACAATAAACCAACAGAAGATATGAAACTAAAGTAATTTCAAGGCATTGTTTTACTTGACATCGAACAGTTAAATAGAGTAATGTTTTAATTAATTGAGATGCCCAACCTTATTGGGCAAGAAATATTTTCTTATTTAACGCTCAGGCTCCATTTTTCATTTCATACATTCAAATTCGTAATTTGTGGGTATCGGTCTTCAAGTTAGGGCCGCCAGTTCGGGTTTTTTAGCTAAGAACATGATCCAGATTAGATTTAAGGATTTATCTTTGTATTTCTTTCTGAATTTCTTCGCATCCTGATGATTGTGAAATTGAACTCATTTTCTATCTGACCCTGCAAAGCAGTTGCTCTATCCTTTTCATAAAGACAATAGTTGTCCCGATATTTATCAGCATCGGTCAAAATGTATGATAAACACATGTAATTATATAAAATAGTCAGAGACGAGTTCTTCGTAGCCCTAACATGAGAGGAGGAATTGCCATGTCGGTTAAACTGAACCACTATTGGTCTATCATCCCCGGAATGAATGAGGAGTATTTGAAATTCATCATCAAGAAATTTATACCCGGTGTCAACGATCTGGGACTTCATACTGTGGCTGTATGGTCGGTACTCATTGGATCGGTCAGTGAAATTGTATTTGAAAACGCGAGCGGTGATTTGGAGGTTATTGAAAAGGCGTTAAAAAGTGAAAAATATAAATATCTAAAACAAAAACTGTTTAAGTATGTGAAAGACTATAAAACGAAAGTTCTCATAAATACAGGAAGAACAGATTCATATACAATGGATATCCGCAAGGACACAATAAAGTTTAACCAATCGTGGGATGTCCAGAGCCATAAAAAGGATGAGTACGATGAGTTTCTAAGCAATGAGTATTTCCCGGTTCTCGCTGACCTGGGTGTTGAAGTTGCGGGTGAATGGGAGATCCTGATTGGTGGCGGACCCGGAATTATATGTGAAGGGAGGGTATCGGATATTAATAATTTGATCAGTAATCTGCAAAGTAAGAAATTTCAGGACGCGAAACGGAAACTAAAACAGAACGTCGAAAACTATCACAGTCGTATTCTTACATTTCATGTTCAAAAAATAAAGGGATATAAATCGGCAAGTTATGAAGTGGTGAATGTTTAGCCCGGTTTATTAAACGATCATCGGTCTGTATTGTGATATTAAACTGACTATTGCATCTGACTCTCATTTCCAAGTTGACCTTATATTTGGCGGATTGAAACTGAACAAGTAATTTTTAACTATCACTGGCATTTGCGGATCATGATCAGCGGGCTCGAAATGACAACAGCCTAAAGAGGATCGCAACAATTGGATGCTGCCAGTAATTCAAATTCAGTTAAGAATATCCGTTCTGATAAGAATCCATACCAGCCATCAGAAAACAGACCGACAAAAAAGTTTGCCCCGGTTCCTTTTCTTTTGACCTTTATTATTATGGCCTGTTTCTGGCTGCTTTTTTCGGGTCGATTTGATTTATTTCACCTATCTTTGGGTGCGGCTTCATGCCTTATTGTATCAGCCCTCAGCAGTCGTTTGCTCTTTCCCGAAGCCCTGCCACCCGGTCTTTTTAAATGCTGGTTCAAGTTTGCACTTTATCTCCCCTGGCTGTTCTATCAAATATTTCTGGCAAATTTACATGTTCTTTACCTGACTTTTCATCCCAGGATGATGGACCTGATCAATCCTAAAATCATAAAGTTTGACAGCCGTTTGAAAGGTGATGTGTCCCGCACTACCTTTGCAAATTCTATTACTCTTACTCCAGGAACAATTACAGTTTATGCAGGTATAATGGGAACCTTTGCGGTACATTGCATTGATGACAAATCCGGTCAAAGCCTACCTGGAGAAATGGAAAAGAAGATCGCAAAGGTGTTTGATGAATAATGAATGATATTTTTCTATATACGGGTATTATTTTAGGCTTTCTGATGCTTCTGCCTACCTATCGTGCTCTTTTCGGCCCGACGGTTTTGGATCGTCTGGTAGGGGTGAATGCCATTGGCAGTAAAACCATTGTCATGCTGATCCTAATCGGGTTGATATACAAGCGTGTGGATATGTTCGTGGATATTGCCCTGGCGTATGCAATGCTGAATTTTATCGCAGTTCTGGCGGCTTCCCGATATTTTCAGAAACAGAAAGGACTATATGACGAAGGTCAGGAAAAATAAGGTCATTGGGATAAGAAACAAGGCGAGTGAAAAATGACAATTATTATTACGATTATTTTATTATGCGGTCTGGTTTTTTTCACAGGAGGTTCCATCGGGATCATACGGTTTCCTGATTTTTATTCGCGGCTTCATCCGGCGGGAAAACTGGATTCAGCAGGGCTGCTCTTTTCAATGTCGGCGTTTGCATTATACACTGTACAGCCATTTTCCCTGTCTGCTCTTTTCACATCCGTAAAAATTATTCTCATTGTCGTGTTTGTTTTCATCACCAGCCCTACTGCCATACATGCAATTGTCGATGCCGGTGTCAGGGCAGGCCTGAAACCATGGGAAAAGGAGAGTAATTTAAAATGATCTGGCAGATTGAACTGATTATACTGGTTCTGGTTGTTTTGTTTGGGATTGGCGCTCTTGCCGTCAAAGACCTGTTGAGCGCTGCAATTTTGTTTGGGGCATACAGTTTTATGTTATGCCTCTTATGGGCTATTATGGGAGCGGTTGATGTGGCATTTACCGAAGCATCGGTAGGAGCGGGCATCAGTACTGTATTGTTTGTGGCTGCTGTACTTCGAACGACAAGGAGAACTGACGATTGAGAATAACAGGTTTGATTTTAATTCTCTTGCTAGGGGGTCTCTTAATCTACGGTGCCCTTGATTTTCCCATCTGGGGGGACCCGCAATCACCTGCATCCAATCATTTGTCACCCTATTATATAGAGCATACCATGACGGATACCTCGGTTCCAAATGTTGTCACTTCAGTTCTGGCAGATTATCGGGGTTATGATACCATGTTTGAAACCGTTGTAATCTTTACTGCCGGCATCGTTAGTTTTTTTCTATTAAGAATATTCAAGAAAGCGGTACCTGAATCAAGATTGTATCGGCATATCCCGACGGGTGTTACCCTTCGGATTGAAAAAGGGGGAAAAGTACCGGATGAATCCAATCATTTCGAGCGCATTGATTCAGTGTGGATACCATATGATTTGGTGATTCGGACCACATGCAGAATGATCATCCCCTTTATCCAGATCTTTGCCCTCTATGTCATTGCCCATGGTCATCACAGCCCCGGCGGTGGATTCCAGGGGGGTGTGATTTTTGGAGCGTCAGTAGTTCTTTTTGCCATCGGGTTCAATTTAAGGCAGGCCATCAAGCAGTTGGGCGAAAAATTTGTGACCTTTATGTGTGCCCTGGGTGTTTCAATCTATGCGGGAACAGGTATTTTTTGTGTGCTTATGAAATCCAAATACCTGGACTACAGCGCGCTGGCAGCCCTTTTTGGAACGGACCCGGTCACAGCAAGATCCCATGGTATTTTAATTGTAGAAATCGGGGTTGGTATTGCGGTAATGGCCGCAATGATCATGCTTTACTATAACCTGGCTTCTGCCGGAAAACATGACGAGGGGCTTTAAAAGTGAATGATGTACTGACATTCATTATTTCAAGAAGTAATTATATTATTTACATTCTATTGATGATGCTGGGAATGTACGGCATTTTTGCTAAAAAAAATTATATGAAAAAGATCATCGGTATGAATATTCTGCAAACTGCCATTATTCTGTTTTTTATTTCCATCAGTGCAAAAAGGGGTGCAACCATTCCCATTCTTGAAATTCACAATGATCACGGTACCCATGCAACTGCACAGGCCATAAACTATATTAATCCGCTTCCTCATGTACTGATGCTTACAGCTATTGTTGTCGCGGTGGCCACACTTGGAGTGGCGTTGGCTATGGCAATAAAAATTTACACGGATTTTAAAACCATTGAAGAGGATAAGATTCTATCTGAATTAGAGAAAAATGCAAAAAACGAAAATGGTTAAAAACAGACTCTTAAAGTAAGTAAAAATTGGACGTGGACTAATTAGGAGCCGTTCTAAGTTTCTATTAAAAAGGGTGGAGCCATATCGACCAGATTTGTCCGCCATAACCTTGTTGACGTCGGGATTTTTAGGCACTATAATTTTGATCTCAGACGTAGATTAATATTTCTTACTTGGCTCTGAGGATCCGCTCTTAATTGTTTTCCAAAAGACCTATTAACATGCCAGAGGGGTTATGATGATTGAAGTACAGGATTTAAAACAATTTGTCATGTTTGGGTATTTATCGGATGATATGCTCAAAAAGCTGGTCCCCATTACTGAAATGCTTCTTTTCGATGAAAATGAAAGAATTTTCAAACAGGGAGAGAGTGCAGATCGTTTTTATTTGTTAAAAAAAGGAAAAGTACTTTTAGAACTCCGGGTTACGGATAGTATCACCGTTTCCATGAGTGCCGTTAAATCGGGTTTTTCATTTGGCTGGTCCGCAATGCTGGAGGATAATCCGTATTCAACCGATGCGATCTGTGCAGAACCATGCGTGGTATATTCATTCAGGGAAGCGAAAATAAAAAAAGCAATGGAGGAAAATCATTCTTTGGGATTTATAATAAGCCAGCGGCTTCTGTATGTCCTGAAGAAAAGGTATGATACCAGAACTGAACAGTTTGTTAAGACAATTAAATATCATCCGGATATCAGTAATCTTTTATAGTAATTGTTTCAAAACCTCTTCTTATCTGCCACAGGCGGACACTGAAGCGTGGTCTGAGTTTTTCAAAATCGCTTATCCAGATTGCATCGACTAACATCAGAATTTGGGACAGAAAAAGATGAATCAAGATTTACCGGTTATCATAGTCGTTGTTCCTTTAATTGTGTCCTTTGTTATCTCTTTTACTGGGTGGTGGACCAGGAGATTGCCCTTTATCCTATCCATGGCCGCCCTGTCCGTTTGCCTGGTCTGCTCTGTTTTGATTTTTGCAACCATTCTGGATCAAGGAACCATCCAATACCACATCGGCGGCTGGCCGCCTCCCTGGGGAATTGAATATAAGATAGACAGTTTAAACGCTTTTATGCTGGTTTTGATATCTTTTTTAAGTTTTGTTACAGCAATTTATGCCAAAAAAACGATTGAAAAAGAACTTCCTGACAAAATTTTCTTATTCTGGTGTCTTTATCTTCTCTTGATCACAGGTCTATTAGGCATCATAGTAACCGGAGATCTGTTTAACCTGTTTGTACTTCTTGAGGTAGCCTCTCTATCCTGCTATTCATTGGTAGCCGTTGGAGATAAAAGAGCAACCGTGGCTGGTTTTAGGTATTTGATCATCGGAACCATCGGTGCCTGTTTTTATCTTTTGGGAGTGGGATATTTATACATCGCAACAGGCACACTGAATATGGGGGATCTCGCGCAACTACTGCCGGCGATATACGGGTCAAGAACGGTCATTACAGCATTTGTATTTATTTTTATCGGATTTGCCATAAAAATTGCTATATTTCCACTCCACGCGTGGCAGCCGGATGCATACACCCATGCGCCGTCTGCGGTAAGTGTTATTATTTCTACTGCCGTTGCAAAAACATTTACATATGCCCTGATACGAATCATTTTCTCAGTATTTACTGTTAATTTCATTAAAACAATTTTTCCAGTAATGGATGTAATCTGTTGGCTTGCGGCAATCGCCATTATCGTGGGTTCGGTGTATGCAATCGTACAGGACAACCTGAAACGGATGCTGGCCTATTCAAGTATTTCTAATGTGGGGTATATTGTTCTAGGAATTGGCCTGGCAGCCTCAACCTCACTTGGGCTAACTCCGGCGGTCATGCATATTCTAAACCATGCCATAATTAAAGGTGCGTTGTTCATGGCTGCCTGTGGTTTTATATATAAACATAATCTTAGGAATATTAAAGATTTTTCAGGATTGTCAAGAAAAATGCCGTATACCGCCCTGGTTCTGATCATTGCTTCTCTTGCCATGATTGGATTACCGCCGGGAGCGGGATTTGTTTCAAAATGGTATCTGATTCTGGCAGCGATTGAAGCCGGTCAGTATCCGTTTGTGGTCGTTATTTTTATCAGCACACTTCTAATGCTTGTCTATTTCTGGCGCATTATTGAAACCATGTATATTAAGCATGAGAATGAAGGAGAGCCGATTAAATCTGCCAAGGTTCAGGAGCTTCCCATGAGTATGATGATACCGGGAGTTTGCCTGGCAGCATTGTCCTTCATAATCGGCATTATGTGGATATCGGGTTTTTTCAATTCATTTTTAAAGACACTGAACCAGAGCCTTAAATTGGGAGTCATTCAATGATTGAGGTTGTCGAATCCATAAGGCCCCTGCTTGCATTGGCCTGCCCATTTGCATGCGCACTACTGATTCTGAAATTTAGAAAAAATCCCAACATCAGGGAAGGATGTACCATTGCGGCGTCCGTGATTCAATTCGGCATTATCATCTCTATGGCTCCCATTATACTGCAAAACAAATGGATCAGTACTCGACTAATAACCATTGCTCCCGGAATTGATTTGGGATTTCGACTGGATGCCTTTGGATTGTTGTTCGCCATTACTTCCTCTTTTCTCTGGATCCTGGTTTCCATTTATTCGATCGGTTATATGAGAGCTCTGAAAGAGCATGCCCAAACCCGGTTTTACTTTATGTTTGCACTGGCTATTTTTTCAGCGGTCAGTATCGCCATGTCAAAAAATTTAATTACTTTTTATGTGTTTTATGAAGCATTGACATTTTCGACTTACTGGCTGGTTGCCCATCATGAAGATGAAGAGGCGTTTCGCGGCGCTAAAAAATACCTGACATACCTTTTGTTCTCCGGATGGTTTCTGTTTGCGGCGGTTGTTTTTACCTATGCTTTGGCAGGAACCACTGATTTTATGGCAGGCGGTATCCTGAGCGCGGCGGGTTCATCGAAAACCACTTTGATAATACTGTTTGGGCTTTTTGCCTTAGGATCCATGAAAGCCGCATGGATGCCGTTTCATGCCTGGCTGCCTGGCGCCATGGTGGCGCCCACACCTGTCAGCGCATTACTCCACGCCGTTGCGGTTGTTAAAGCGGGCGTGTTTGGATTTGTGAGGGTTATCTGCTACGTGTTTGGAGTGGATCTTTTCCAGGCCCTTGGCCTTGGGCTGGTACTCGGAATAATTGCCTCATTTACAATGCTTGTGGGCTCGTTTTTCGCCATAGCGGAAGATAATCTTAAACGGCGGCTGGCATATTCCACCATCAGTCAGCTTTCATATATCCTGTTTGGAGCCGCCCTTTTGAGCCCTTATGGGATCCAGGGTGCGATGTTCCATATCCCGTTTCACGGATTTATGAAAATAACCCTGTTTTTATGCGCCGGAGCCATCATAGTGATATCAGGGAAAAATAGAATCAGCCAGCTTTCAGGTATTGGAAAACAAATGCCAGTCACAATGACCGCATTTGCCATCGGCGCCGCAGGTATGTGCGGTATTCCGCCGGTATCCGGATTTATCAGTAAATGGTTCCTTTGCCTGGGTAGCATTCAGGCAGGGGCTTTGATATTTTTGTGCGTCATTCTTGTCAGCTCCATTTTAGATGTGATTTATTTTTTCCCCATCGTCCGGATGGCTTTTTTTAAAAAGCCGGAAATGGAAGCACTGGGTCGTACCAGATGGTTTTCAAGCATGGAAACCCAAAATCCCCTTTATCTTTTTATGGTGATACCGCTTGCGGTTACGGCGTTTTTTTCAATTGTATTCTGTTTTTTCCCCAACACTTTTTACATTCATGATCTGGTAAAACTGGCGGTCAACAACCTGTTTCATTAGGAGCATATTAAATGGGGCAAATCATAAAAACCGATGAGCACTACGAATATCAGCAGGAGGACGGAGAAATCACCGCCCGGTTCCCAAACATTGACGAGAAGATGGAACTTTCCCACGAGGGTATCCAGGCCTATAAAACAATTTTTTACATTCTGATCGGCCTGGGACTTTTATATCTGTTGATCGTGTTCGCGTACGTTCATTAAGGATCATTATGAAACCTGATAAACAACTTAAATCTCTGGATTCGCCGAAAGCACAAAAGAAATTTCGAATCTATTTTTACCTATCCCTCTGCATTCTTTTATGTGTTGATTTGATTGCTTATTTTTTTACCGAAAGGCACGGCCACTTTTCGTGGGAAGAAATTCCGGTTTTTAACGCGGTTTATGGTTTTACAGCGTGCGTGGGTTTAATCTTTATTGCAAAAATACTCAGATGGGTTGTCAAACGAAAGGAAGGTTATTATGACTAATGCCCTTCCGGTGGCAGTGATTTTTATTGCCGGGTCTTTTTTCATCCCGATATTTAGAGGGAAGATGAAATCGGTTTATCTCCTGGCGCTGCCTTTATTGGCATTCACTGATCTGATCTTTCTTCCCCAGGGCGAGTCCTGGCAGGTTGGGTTTCTAAATTATACTCTGATATTAAGCCGTGTGGATAAGCTCAGCCTGGTCTTTGGATATATATTTATACTGATCACATTCATCGGAATGATCTATTCCATTCATGTCAGGGACAATACCCAGCATGTGGCGGCATTCTGCTACGCGGGCGGGGCTCTCGGGGTGACTTTTGCAGGAGATTTAATTTCCCTGTTCTTTTTCTGGGAACTTATGGCGGTGGCTTCGACTTTTTTAATTCTGGCTCAAAAGACAGGGGATGCCCGAAAAGCCGCGTTCCGATATTTTTTGTGGCATTTTTTTGGAGGTGTATGTCTGCTTGCCGGTATCATTTTTTATGTGTCGACCCGGGGAACCATCGCGTTTTCTTTCATCGGTTTGAGCGACACAGGAACTTTTTTAATATTTGTCGGGTTCTGCCTGAATGCGGCGGTCTTTCCTTTTCATTCCTGGCTGCCGGATGCCTATCCACGTGCGACCATCACGGGGGCGGTTTTTATGAGCGCCATGACCACAAAGAGCGCAGTATACATCCTGGCCCGGACCTATCCGGGATCCGAAATACTGATGTGGGCGGGGGCTTTTATGACTTGCTTTCCCATTTTTTACGCCGTAATCGCAAATGATATGCGACGGGTACTCTCCTACAGCCTGATCAACCAGGTGGGATTTATGATCTGCGGTATTGGAATCGGAAGCCAGCTGGCGATTAACGGTGTGGTTGCCCACGCCTTCTGCCACATCATATATAAAGCGCTCTTGTTCATGTCCATGGGAGCCGTCATGCATATGACAGGCAGAATCAGAGCCACGGATCTTGGGGGACTATACAAGACCATGCCCATGACAGCTGTGTTTTGTATCGTTGGAGCCGCCTCGATATCCGCGTTTCCCCTGTTTAGCGGTTTTATCAGCAAATCCCTGACCGTATCCGCCGTGGCAGAAAGCCACCAGACCATCATCTGGCTGATGCTTCTTTTCGCTTCGGCCGGTGTTTTTCATCATGCCGGAATCAAGGTTCCATATTTTGTGTTTTTCGGCCATGATTCAGGAATTATTACCAAAGAACCCCCTCTTAACATGCGTTTGGCCATGGGTATAGCGGCGTTTATTTGTATTTTTCTGGGTGTCTATCCGGCACCATTATATCATATTTTGCCTTTCCCGATCACTTATCAGCCCTACACTTTTTTCCATGTAATCGGTATGCTTGAGCTCCTCATGTTTGGTGCCCTGGCATTTACCGTTTTGATCCTGTCCGGTTTTTATCCCGCGGAATTAAGAGCAATAAATCTGGATACCGACTGGCTTTTCAGGAAGCCGGGCCGGGCGTTTATCACCTTTTGTGACCGCCCCCTGAAAACCTTTGGAGGCGCCATTGAAACGCTGGTTTCAAAAATTGTGTCATTAACCTTTCTGGGACCCGGTATGTCCGTGAAGATTGAAGAACGATTCGATAAACTGTTTCATAAAATATTAACGTCCATTCCGTCTGTGATTTTTATCTGGATGAAACCCCTGAAAACAGAAACACGGCAGATATCGTGGAATCTGCTGTATATTTTGTTACCTTTTGTTTTCATGTTGTTTTTTATATTTATTTTTAGAACTTAGACCTGTTTTCAATGCCTCGGGTCACGTTTTACGGCAAGGCGCCGGCATATGATAATCCGCAGCATGCGCCATGGTATGGAAGGATTTTGAAAAAGGCTGACACGCGGCCATGAAACGTTAAACGGGGCTTTGAGACCACTCCTAAGCAGAAGAGACGAAAGATGACTTCCTACCTATTATTGCAGATAGTTTTTGTACCGATCATCGCGGCAGTACTTATCAATTTGTTCCGTTCCGGCAAAGGACGGCATGCGGGATGGATCACTATCGGCGCCTTGATTTATACAAGCATACTGCTGTGTATGACAGGAATAAAGATAAGCGGTGGAAGACCTGTTTTCGAGCTTTATGCTGTCGGACCCGACGTTGGCCTGAATCTTCTTGCAGATGGACTCAGCCTGCCCATCGCTTTAATTATCAACATCATCTGTGTGGCCCTTGCATTTTATTCCCTCCATTATGTGGACCACCGCATAAAATTGATTTACCCGGATGCCGATGAAAAAACATATGCGATGTATTATAAGCGTTTTTTCTTTTTATACTTGTTTTTCCCGACCGGATTCATGGGGGTTGCGTTTTCCACAAACCTGATATCCATGTATGTTTTTCTGGAACTGTTAACCATCATACCCCTTTATTTTATCATGGCGCAGTTCGGGTACTCGGATTATATTACACGATACAAGGTGGCTTTGATGTGCCTGTTTTGGGGTGTCGCAGGGGCCACACTCTTTCTCATTGGAATTTTAATAGGTTTCAATGAAATAGGCAGTTTCGAGATCGGTGAGTTTTCCAGGCTGTCCGGAAAGCCGGTCACCTTCTGGGTTATTCTTCTGATCCTTACCGGACTATGCACCAAGCTGGCCATCGTTCCTCTTCATGTCTGGATGCCCTGGGTTCACGCCGAACATCCGACCTGTATTGCGGGATTACTGGCTGTATATGCCAACATTGCGGCCTATGTTGCCGTAAGGGTGCTGATTTATCCGCTCCATAATGATATGCTCATCTTCAGTGTTCCGATAATGATTATGGCCGTGGTTACCATGATCTATGGAGCATTTCTTACACTTGCCCAGACAGATGCCAAGCGGTTTTGTGCCTGTTCCACCATCAGCCAGATATCATATTCAGTATTCGGTATTGGTGCCATGACAGTTATGGGTGTGAAGGGCGGCATTTTTTATTTTATCAGCCATATCATCGGCAAAGCCATATTGTTCTCTACTGCCGGGATATTGGTCTATTCCACGGAGACACGTGATATGCGTGAAATGGGCGGACTGTGGAGCAAGATGCCTTTGACCGCCATATTATGGATGGCGGCCGCGCTCATTCTTTCCGCCCTTCCTCCAACAAGTGGTTTTGTGGGGAAATGGCTGTTTTTTACCGGTGCATTTCAAGCCGCCAAGTCACACCCGGCAGGTGTGATGCTTGTAATCATTGTTATAGTGGCCGTCCTTTCAACACTTCTGACCCTTGTGTATACATTTTTAACCGGTTTCAAAATCTTTTTCGGGCCGCTGAAAATGGACTCTGATCATATTAAAGACCCGCCCTTGACCATGAGTCTGCCCATTTTGTTGTTGGCAATTTTAGCCATTGTACTGGGCATATATCCGGAACCTGTTCTGCATCTTTTAAGCTTTGTCGTTACGGGCAATTAAATTTTTTATTATTACTTAAAACCTGACCATTCATCAGGATACGCGGGACATCTTACACCTGAAACACTTGAGAATAGATATGGGGAATCGCATCGATAAATCGATTTTATTCTGTACTTAACTCGCCCTATCGGGAATTAACGCCTATCCTGTGATCCTGATGACAAAGGACCGGTCAAAAGCCATTATATAGAGGATTAAAATCTTTTCCACAACACCGAAATAGAACCTGAGGGGAGGTTTTGAAACCACTTCTATTGTTCGTGCCGGTATAGCTTTGCTTATCAATTGAACGCGACAGATGTGTTCTATGAATATAAAAAGTCTTTATCCATTGTGATTTCAATATAAATCACATGTAGTGTTTATATTGTTTGCTGCAGCTTTTCGATATCATTATTTCAGGTTTTTTAAGATTTACATAAATTGCCTGCTTTTGTTTCCCTTGACAATTAAGGCATGATCTGTATAAACTTAACTTTATAATTGACATATCTCTTTGAATTTATTGTTGTATAATTTATCTATTATCAAATTGTTAGCCGGATCTTTTGTGAACTGGTGCTCCTGAAGTTATATACTCCGATTTCGTTTTATTTCGCGCACATTCAAGTAAATTTAGCATTGTTATTGTGAGCATTCAATAACTTAGACTTAAATATATAATCCTTCTGTATTATAATCATGCATTCTGTTATTGCCATTTTATTTTGTGAATTCATAATGGCATATCTTTTAATATATTTATGGCTGGAGGAAGTCTCTAAAAAAGTTGATATCCCCATTTTGTGAAACAACAAACGGAAAGGAGGCGCGATGATCAGTCTAGAGCATATGGAAAAAATCGAAGCTTTGGATGGAATGAGCGACGACCAGTTAACTGTATTGCAGCAGTATTGTGAAGAACTGGAATATCAGCGGAGCGATAAACTGTTTACTGAAGGCGATGAGGCGAAACATGTGTGGTTCGTTGTCGAGGGAATGGTTGATCTTAGATTTGAAATGCCGGATGGTCGTTCCTCATCTGATGAACAAACGATTTCCACAGTTGAAGTTAAAGACAGGGGGTCTGTCGCAAAAACACTGGGATGGTCATGCTGGGTGCCGCCGTTTAAAATGAGGCTTTCAGCCTGTTGTGTTACACGAACATGCAAAATAGTCAGGATAAAAAAAGAGGCACTCAACAGGCTGTTTGATAAGGATAGTAAACTAGGATATGTTTTCATGTCGCATTTGGTTCGGGTTGTGGGTTACCGATTCCAGCAGTTTCAGGATGAAGTCGCAAAGACCAAGGGCGAAAGCCTGATGTGCGGCTGGTAAGAAAGGGGAATAATCAAGAGTTGACGGTCTCGTAAAAAGTCCAATTTCTGCGTTGTGCTACATTTTGCAATCATTCAACGTACGATAAGTACGCTTCATTATTACAAAATTTACACGCCTTGAATTTGAACTTTTTACGAAACCGTCTAATTCGGACTTTTTACGAGACCATCAAGAGTTAAATCGCTTATAGAACCTATTGGCGCCTGTCTGTGCGGGTTTGTATGTTTCTTTTAAGGTGAAAAATGGAACTGACCCAAAAACAGATCAATTATTGCATGGAATGCGGTATTTGCACAGGGAGTTGTCCGGTCAGTATGGAGCATCCGGATTTTTCCCCCAGGCAATTTATTAAACATGCCATGCTGGAACCGGACAGTTCCTTTCTAAACGACCGGAAGATGTGGTCTTGTTTGAGCTGCGCCCGCTGCAGCATCAGGTGCCCCGCTGGTATCGATTTCCCTGAAGTCAGCCGTGAATTACGTGAAAAGGCCCGTCAATCCGGAAACGTCCCCCGGGAAAGCCATCACGGGATATTCCAAACCATCACAGAATTACAATCATTAAAACTAAAACAGAAAAGAAATACATGGGCACAGGATACCGGGTCTTTTAAAAAATCCGGGGAGCTGTTCTATTTTGTGGGCTGCCTGCCGTATATTGACTTGGTGATCGATCATTTCAAGCCCTCATCTCTTGAAATCGCCCGCAGTGTACTAAAACTGTTAAACCTCATGGGTATTGAACCTGTGATTAGTAATGATGAATGCTGCTGCGGCCATGATGCATTGTGGAGCGGCAACAAGACGCTGTTTCTCGAATTATCCAGGAAGAATATTGAAACCATAAAATCAGTCGGTGCCAGGACCGTCGTGTTTTCATGCCCGGAAGGCTATTACACTTTTAAAAATCATTATCCAGAATATCATGGCGAACTTCCATTTGAAGTCATTCATTTTATGGATCTATTCCTTCAACGGGCAGCCGAGTTTGAATTCAATTTTTCCCCTTCATTTACGAATACAGTAACCTTTCAGGATCCTTGCCGTCTGGGCAGATTAGCCGGTGAATATGATTTGCCCAGACGGTTACTGAAATTGATACCCGGTATTGAATTAATAGAGATGGAACAGTCCCGGGAAAATGCTCTTTGCTGCGGGACCAGTGCCTGGCTGGAGTGTTCCGGCTGTTCCAAATCAATACAGACACAAAGACTTGAGGAAGCGGAAAAAACCGGAGCGTCTACACTCATCACTGCCTGTCCTAAATGTCATACTCACCTGACCTGCGCGTTGAATGATCTAAAGCTGAATCTGCAAATCAAAGACATCTGCGTTTATCTTTCAGAGCGGATAAACACTACTTAATGCTCTCCATTGTGAATGGAACCTGGGCTACCCTGTGATTCTTTAAAACCATTTCTAAAATACAGTCGGAAGACTGCGGATTGGGTCCATGAACATTAAAAACATCGGAGAAAATATGGCTATGAACAATGGTGGATCAGTGATGGTTATCGGCGGCGGCATCACCGGGATGCAAACAGCGCTTGACCTTGCGGATTCGGGATTTTTTGTTCATCTGATAGAAAAATCACCGGCCATCGGCGGTAAAATGTCACAGCTGGATAAGACTTTCCCGACCAATGAATGTGCCATGTGAACCATCTCCCCGAAACTGGTCGAGGTCGGCCGGCACATCAATATTAAAATCCACACATGTTCAAGTGTCGATTCAGTCGATGGCAAGCAAGGTGATTTCAATGTTACTCTTCTGAAAAGACCTCGGTACATCGATATGGACAAATGCACGGCGTGCAGTGATTGCGTGGAAGTTTGTCCGGTGATCAGACCCAATGAATATGACTCGGGTCTTTCCGATCGTAAAGCGGTATACAAACAATACGCCCAGGCCATACCCGGAAGTTTTACTGTTGAAAAGCTGGGCAGACCTCCGTGCAGGATAACGTGTCCGGCCAATGTTAATGTGCAGGGATATGTGAATATGGTGAAATTGGGGAAATATGAAGAGGCGATTGAAATCATCATGCGTGATCTTCCGTTTCCCGGAATTTTGGGGCGTATTTGTCCGCATTACTGTGAACAAAGCTGCCGCCGCAAAGAGATCGATGAAGCGATTTCGATCAGAGAATTGAAAAGGGTTGCGGCCGATCATGTGAATCTTGAGGACCTTCCTCTTCCCGAAATAAAAGTAAAAAGAGATGAAAAAGTGGCTATTATCGGTTCCGGTCCCGGAGGCCTGACGGCCGCCTATTATTTGGCGATTGACGGATATCAGGTGGATGTTTATGAAGCCATGCCCGAACCCGGCGGAATGATGCGATACGGTGTTCCGGAACACCGTCTCCCCCGGGATATTTTAAATCAGGAGATTAACAATCTAAAGAGGCTGGGAATCCGTATTCACACCAGCGCTCCCATCGGTGGAGAACAAACCATAAGGGGTTTAAGAAAAAATGGAGCTCTCGCGGTCTTCCTTGCAACCGGAGCATGGAAAACCCTGAAGCTGAAAATACCCGGGGCTGAAAATGTTTCCGGAATCAATTATGCCACTGACTGGCTCAGAAAAGTTCACATGAAGCAGATCAGTAAAATTGAAGGGAAAATCGTTGCCATCGGCGGCGGCCATTGTGCCCTGGATGTGGCCCAGGTGGCGTTGCGTCTGGGTGCAGAAGAAACCCATATTATTTATCGCCGCTCAAGAGAGGAAATGCTGGCCGAACCTGAAGAAATAGAGGCAGCGGAAAAAGAAGGTGTAAAAATCCAGTTTCTGGTGGCTCCGGTAAAAATTATCAATGAGAATGGAAGAGTAACCGGCATCGAATGTATCCGGACGCGGCTGAAGGAAGCGGATGCTTCGGGGCGCAGAAGTCCGGTTCCAATCGAAGGTTCCAATTTTTTTATTGGCGCGAATCATATTTTTCCGGCCATTGGACAAACCCCAGACCTTGATTACCTTGACGAGGGGTGCGGACTGGAAGTCTCACGGTGGAATTATATAGTTTCAAATCCTGAAACCCTGCAAACCAACAAACCCGGAATTTTTGCCGGGGGTGATGTCATCACCGGGCCTGCCACCGTTATCGAAGCGGTGGGTGCGGGTAAAAGGGCGGCAAAATATATTCATAAGTACCTGCAGGGGGAAACATTGCCTAAGGAATGGCAAGATGACCCGCCGGATGAAACCCATTGGTCAGAAATTTCTGAAGGTATATCGATACAAAAAAGAATGGAGGTTACAGAAATACCGGTTAAAAAAAGGCTTGGCAGTTTTCAGGAAGTAAACAAATCCGTGGGTGAAGAAACCGCCCGAAGAGAAGCCGGCAGGTGCCTGAACTGCAGTGTGTGCTGTGAATGTTTTCAATGTGTGACGGCCTGTAAAGCCGGCGCGGTTTCTCTTCAAACACACGCGCAGCAAAAGAAGGCTGATGTGATTGGTGTGGGCGCGATTATTCTGGCGGCAGGATTTAAACCTTTTGATCCTTCAAAAATAGATACTTATAATTATACCGGCCATCCCAATGTCATTACTTCAATGGAAATGGAAAGAATTCTTTCTGCAACCGGGCCCACAGGAGGTCACCTTATCAGGCCGTCTGATCATAAGGAACCGAAAAAAGTCGCCTGGTTCCAGTGTGTCGGTTCGAGGGATATGAACCGTTGTGATAATTCATACTGTTCATCGGTTTGCTGTATGTACGCCATCAAGGAAGCCGTCGTTGCCGGGGAACATTCGGGTGATGATCTGGATTGCGCTATTTTTTATATGGATATACGGACCCACGGGAAAGATTTTGAAAGATTTTATAACAATGCCAAAGAAAAAGGTGTCCGCTTTATCAGGAGCCGCGTCCATACGATTAGCCCTGTTTCCGGTTCAGGTGATTTGTCGGTTCGTTATGCCACGGAAGACGGCAGAATGGATTCCGAATCTTTTGACATGATTGTTTTGTCCATCGGTCTGCAATCTTCACATGAAAACGTTGAGCTGGCAAACAAGCTGGGCCTGGAGCTTACACCCGGTAATTTTTGTAAAACCGAATCGTTTGCACCGGTGGAAACATCAAAAGCGGGCATATATGTCTGTGGTGTTCTTCAGGGAGCTAAGGACATCCCGCAGTCTGTGATAGATTCCAGCGCCTGTGCCGCTAAAGTCGGCAGTCTTTTGGCAGATTACCGTCATATCATGACTCGAAAAAAAGAACCGCCCCGGGAATCAGATGTGACCGGGGACCCTTCGAGAATCGGGGTGTTTCTCTGCCATTGCGGATCAAATATTGCGGGTGTGGTTGATGTGGCAGCGGTGGCAGAATTTGCCGGGAAACTTCCTCATGTGGCGTATGTGGAAGAAAACCTTTTTACATGCTCTCAGGATACACAGGAAAAAATAACCCGGGTGATTGTGGAGAAACAGCTGAATCGTGTTG
>JAUVGT010000044.1 GCA_030593645.1 Deltaproteobacteria bacterium | reverse complement strand
CAACATGTTTTTTATTGTCAAAGAGCTAATTTTGGCGTTTTGTGATTGTTTGAAAAATATCTTTAGTAATTTACGAAACGTTTATGCGTATATGCACGTTATGACAGTTTTATAACATTTGACTTTTTACGAGACCATCATAATTAGTGTTTATATTCTAATAAGATATATTAAAATGTATTTATCTTGAAGAAAAGAGAAATATATTATAAAATACGGTCTTAATGATGATGGTCTCGTAAAAAGTCCGAATGAGACGGTTTCGTAAAAAGTTCAAATTCAAGGCGTGCAAATTTTGTAATCATGAAGCGTACTTATAGTACGTTGAATGATTGCGAAATGCAGCACAACGCAGAAGTTGGACTTTTTACGAAATCGTCAATGATAGATCTAAATCGATGATTTAGTTAAATCCCTCCTGATGAGGTATCCATGAATTTTTTTTATAAATGGCTGAGTGAAGGTTCGCTGAAAAACAGGAACTTGTATTATAAACTCAATATTATTTTTGGTCTATTTTTCCTGTTGCCGATCTTTGGATTCATCTATTTTGCTTACAAACATAATCTTCTAAGGGATGAATTTGTACCCATATTTTTTATCGGCGTTTTGGCCTTTTCATTTGCCGGGTTCGCTATTTTAAAAAACCTGTTTGACAAGCTCACAGAGCTTTCAAAAAACGTATCGAACGGCTTTATTGAAGAAATGCCAAATATTAAATTTGAAACCGATTCTGATGAAGTCGAGAATATAATCCACTCATTTACCACCATCAAAGACGAATTCAGCAGCACATTCAAACAACTTGAGAAAAAAACATCTGAAGTATCAATCTTAAAAGAACTTTCAGATCTGTGTTATGTCACATTTGATAATGAAGAAATGCTCTATATTACCCTGGAACGGGCCATGACGCTGACAGATTCGGACATAGGATCTGTACTGACCATCGAAAAAACAGATAAAAAACAATTCGTAGTAAAAGCTTGTATCGGCCTCGGAGAATACGTGAAACGGGGTGACCATGTCGATTTTGAAACAAGCATCGCGAAATATGCCGTACTCAATAAATCTCCACTCATAGTCAAGGATGTTGAAAAGGATCGGCGGTTCGGAAGGGAGAATTTATCTCATTGTGGTACAAAATCTTTTATTTGCATGCCGATTAAGACGAGCAAGGCAATAATCGGTGTACTGACACTTTCCTGCAAAGACGGTGAACGAATATATACCGAAGATGATGTTGAAGCTCTAGCACCTTTGTTAAGTAACGCTGCTTTTACTTACGAGAATCTCAGCCTTCTGAAGGAAAATCAGAGAGTCGCCCAGCAATTGAAAGCCATTGAGAAGATCTTTACGATAATAAATTCCAGCTTCAGAATTGGCGAAATCATGCAGGGTGTGTTTAACGAAATAAAACAGATCATACCGTTTAATATTGCAATTATTCTAACAAAGGACGGAGACAAAAAGAATCAATTTTCGGTTTTTGACCTGAAATCGAAAAATACAGAAAATATAACAAAAGGGAAAACCTATTTCTTTTCAAATCCGGTTTTCAGTAAAGCTCTTAAACAGGAAAGTACTATCATTATCAACACCAACGATTCATTACTACCAAAGGAAAATGGCGGGAATAAAAACACAGAATCCAATGATGTTGAAAAAGAGCTTTTTATGAACAGGAATGGAACAGCCTGTATGCTGACACCTTTAAAAAATGAGGGGACAATAAACGGAATACTGGCAATTACTGTCAGCAGACCCGAAATGTTTCGTTATGCCCAGGAATTTGTTGAATGGATCGCGAATGGACTTTCAATAGTGATTGAAAGGAACCGCTTATCTACTTCAATTAAAAAGCGAAACCAGGAACTGGAAACAATAAAACAGATTGGAGGCGCTTTAGCATCATCCACATTTGATATGAGTAAGGTGCTTAAATATACAATGGATATGATTAGAATGCTGATGAATGTGGAAGCCGGTTCCCTGTTGCTCCTTGAAAAAGATGAACTTGAATTTGCAGTCGCCTTCAATATAAAAGTAAAAACTATGAAAAAGTTCCGTCTGAAAATCGGTCAGGGGATCGTGGGGCATGTGGCGTCAATAGGCAAACCGGTTATCGTTAATGATGTTAGAATTTCACCATATTTTTTCCCCGGTGTTGACAGTCAAACCGGTTTTGTTACACGCTCCACTTTGTGTGTACCAATGATTTCTCAAGGTTCGGTTATCGGTGTCATCCAGGTACTGAATAAAATTGATGGGGAATTCAGCGAAAATGACAAAGATCTGCTGCAGTCCATTGCATCTTCTGTAAGTATCGCGATTGAAAACGCACGCTTATATAAAGAAACAGTCGCCATGGCAGAACATGAACGCGGTGTTCGCAGGATGTTTCAAAAATTTGTGCCCAAAGAAGTTCTTGATAATATTATAAAAAATGAAAAGAATGGAAAAGCCTTTGTTGATGAAATTAAAACCGTATCACTATTGAATCTTGATATCCGGAATTTTACAACACTTGCTTTTGAGATGGGTCCGCGAAAAACAGTTGCCTTATTGAATAGTTTTTTTAAAGTAATGGGTGGTATTGTTTTTAAAAACAATGGGATTGTTGATAAATACCTGGGAGATGGTTTTCTTGCTCTTTTTGGTGCCCCGGTTTCAAGTATCCGTGATGCTGACAATGCGGTTGCGACAGCATTGGAAATGAAGCACGCCATGAGCAGTATTAATGAACGATTTAAGAAAGAAATGGGCACATCCATTAATATTGGTATTAGTATTCATACCGGTGAAGTCGTTGTTGGAAATATCGGTTTTGAAAAAAAAATGGATTATACGGTGATCGGGGATGCCGTAAACACTGTATTCAAGCTGCAGGAACTAACCAAACCGTATAAAAATGGTATTATCGTAGGAGAAAGTACATGCCGCATGACACAGAGTCATCTCAAAGTACAGGATATTGAAGAGAATGTAAAAAACATGAAATCGTTTGAGCTTCTCGGGGTTTTCAGCAAGATGATGCAGATATAATTTTTTTTATTTTATCAAATAAAACCTGGTCCTTTGGGCCAGGTCAGAGATAAATGGCTCTGCCTAAGAAATAAATCAAAGTGCCTTGTATAGTGAGCTAAAGTGCACTAAAGTGCCTAAAGTTCCGGAGTCGCTATAAGCACAATCTTTTAAATAAAAACAGACAGAATTCATTAACTTTAGGCACTTTAGTCACTTAAGAGCACTTTAGGCACTTGTTAAATCCCCTTATAGGGCCCTTTGGACCCGGATTTTTACTTCACCAGTATTATCCTCAGATCCATTACATTTGTATTGGTTGGACCCGTGATCAGGAGATCCCCCAGCAGTTTAAAAAAGTGGTATGAATCATTATTTTTTAGGAAAGCAGACGGATCAAGTCCGAGTTCATACGCGCGTTTTGTAGTATAGCCATCAGCAACGGCACCTGCAGCATCTGTAGGGCCGTCTGTGCCGTCTGTGCCGCCGCTTAACACTACCATATTATCCAGGCCGGCTATTTCCATTCCACTGATCAGTGTAAATTCCTGGTTTCTTCCTCCAAGGCCATCACCTTTTAAAACAACTGTGGTTTCCCCGCCTGACAAAATGCAGGCAGGAACAGGTACAGGGTTGCCGGTCTTTATGACTTCTCTTGCAATTGCTGTATGAAAGTAAGCAGCCTGAGAAGTATCTCCCTTAATCATGGAAGACAAAATGATAGTGTGGTATCCAAGTGCTTCCGCTTTTTGTTTAGCTGATAATATTGCGTTGACGTTGCTTCCGATCACCAGGTTGCGCACCGTGTTAAAAACCGGATCATTCGGTTTTGGTGTTTCGGGAATGTCTCCTGAATGGCCTGACGATATTCGATAAATCACGGATTCCGGCAGTTTAGCGGCGATATTGTATTTTGAAATTATATCCATGCAGTCTTTAAATGTTGTTGGGTCAGGCACACACGGGCCGGATGCTATAACATCCAAATCATCACCGATTACATCAGATAGAATGAGTGAAACGATTAACGCAGGCCAGGCGGTTTTGGCAAGCAAACCGCCCTTTATTCCGGAAATGTGTTTTCGAATGGTGTTAATTTCATGGATCGTGGCACCGCATGATAGCAGTGTCTGTATGGTTTGCTGTTTGTCTTTTAGTGATATGCCATTTGCCGGAAATGGGAGTAGGGCTGAACCGCCACCTGAAACAAGGCACAGCACCAGATCTTTTTTTCCGGCTTTTTGAGCAAGTTCCAGAATCTGTTTGGCTCCATGGATTCCATTTTTATCCGGTACAGGATGCCCGGCTTCAATAATATTGACATAGTTTAGCTTGGTCCGGTGACCGTATTTAACAATTATATTACCGTCCGTAATGCGCGTGGATAAAAGTTTCTCAATCGATTCAGACATTGGAGCGGCAGCTTTGCCAAAACCGATGACATAGATATTTTTAAAATCGGATAAATTAAAGGACCAATTACCGGCATAAAAAATATTGTCTTTTACTTTACAGTATCGATAAACTGCTTTTTCCGGGTTTACAGACTGCAACCCGGAAAAAAAAATTGATTTTGCATCTTCTCGCATTTTTAAAAGATTTTTGGACATAATAAGTTTGGATCATCTCCCGATTAAATGAATAATAATAAAAGACATCATAACAAGGTCCAAATAAAATCAGCGTATTACTTACAACATTGCATGTCAAAATGTATTATCAGAGATCACTTCAAATATATTTGTATTCTTGACAAGGAAGTAAGATAAAAGTAGTGTCTTAAGATAGAATCGATAATCATGTAATATATTTACAACTGATGATTTCTTTTTAAATCGGATTGTAATTTTATGGTCCAGCCGGAGGAATATATGATTGAAGACAGTTCTCTGTCTCTAAAGGGTCAGTTTCTTACTGCAATGCCGAAGCTCAAGGACCCAAATTTTTTTGAAACAGTCAGTATCATATGTGAACATAATTCAGAAGGAGCGGTAGGCATTATTATAAATCGAATCCATTCCGCCCTTTCCGGTAAGGATATATTCAAGGAGTTAAATATTAAGTATACTCCTAAAATGGCAAATATACCGATACATATTGGAGGGCCTGTGCACGCTGGTGAGATTTTTCTGCTGCATGGACCACCTTATGCCTGGGATTCCTGCCTTATGATTACACCTTACATTGCCATGAGTAATACAATGGATGTTCTTGAATCAATTGCTGCAGGCAAAGGACCCGAATCGTTTATATTATCGTTGGGGTGTGCGGGTTGGAGTCCGGGACAGCTGGAGACAGAAATAAAGGAAAACGCATGGCTGACGATTTCCGCCGTGAATGAAATTGTCTTTAATGTGTCTGTAGAAGCTCGCTGGGATGAAACAATGAGAAGTATGGGCGTTGATCCTTCTTTTATATCTGAGACGGCAGGTAACGCTTAGAAGTGGCCTCAAAACCTCCCCTTAGGCCCAATTTTGGCGTTGAAGTGAACATTCCAATCCTTGTATTTAGCATATTTCAAATATACTGTGTCGGAGATTTAATGGAAAACTGGAATGAATTTAATTGAGATTTGGAAATCACTTAACAATTTGCCTGATAGATAGCATCTTTGACGGTTTCGTAAAAAGTCCAACTTCTGCGTTGTGCTGCATTTCGCAATCATTCAACGTACTATAAGTACGCTTCATGATTACGAAATTTGCACGTCTTGAATTTGAACTTTTTACGAAACCGTCTATTTCGGACTTTTTACGAAACCATCATCTTTGTTTAAATAAAATTTCATAAAAAATGCCCCTTGCGTTTGCAGAGGGGCATTTAAATTTTTATCTATGCTTTTGCTTTTTGTTTTGCCTTGGGCTTTTTCTTTTTAAGGCAGACCTTGTTTTTTCTTACAAATGCACAAAGTTTGGGATTGTAATACTCTTTACAATTTAATGGGTTATATAGTGGGCATTCAGGATGTTTTTCAGACATAAATCATTATTCCCTTTATTTATTATTGATTCGTTTCCGAATTTTTTCATTCGTATCATAAAACTATAAAAGATACAACTCATTATCGAATCATAGCTGAATTATTATATGAGGATATCCAGAATTGTTGAGATTTAGGTTTGCAAACATTTTCATATGGGGTTCAATTTTAAAACGGAAACGCAAAAAAACTTTGAACCATAATCATTAGAAGGATGTGTTGAGATGGTTACTTATAAAAGTGGATTCAAAGCGGTCTATTCATACATCGTCAAGTAATCCTCTCTCGGCGGACAAAATACCTCATACACTTCGGTTTCATCTATGACTTTCCCACTATGAACACTATTTGAAGGAATATGATATACATCACCGGCTTTCATTGTTCTGGTTTCGTTATCCACAGTCAGTTCAAGAGAGCCCTTTAAAACCGTACCAATCTGTTCGTGGGGATGGGAATGCCCAGGAACAACTGCACCTGGATCAAGATTAAAGAAAACGACGGTCATTTTTTTACCTGGTATAACACGTATTTTGACACCTTTAGCCAGGATTTTTGGCCCCATCTTTTTAATAGTATAATGGTTCATCTGACCTCCTTAATTGTAAATTAGTGTTTATATATGTCGAAAAATTGTTTGTGTGTCAAGAAAATGATAATCAAATTTCCATAAAAATACGGATTGATTTAATATTGATATCGTATCAAAATTTACTTGACATACAGGGTGAAAAGGTGTTCAATTGTTGAACGTACAGAAATTGAACACAAACAGTTTTCAAATAATTCAAATAGATAGTCAGTTAAACATGCTCATTTTTCCATGTAATTCGCCATGCGGAGCTATGCATACCCGCCACATCACTGAAGGCGTAATCACCCCTGCTGATTGAATAAAATCCCAGCCAATGATTAAAAAATATTCATAATTCATGAAAATATTTCTAATTGCCGGTGCCAGACCAAATTTTATGAAAATTGCACCAATTGTACGAGCATTCGATTCCTGTGATAATAATACAATTGAATACAAAATAGTTCACACCGGCCAGCATTATGATCATGAAATGTCGAAGGCCTTTTTTGATGACCTCTCAATACCTGATCCCGATTTCTATCTGAATTCAGGTTCAGGAACCCATGCTGAACAGACTGCGCGAATAATCACATCATTTGAAAAAATTTGTATAGAAGAAAAACCGGATATAGTAGTAGTTGTAGGAGATGTTAATTCAACTCTTGCATGCAGTATCGTTGCAAAAAAGCTCCTGGTTAAAGTTGCACATGTGGAAGCCGGATTAAGAAGTTTTGATCAAAGCATGCCGGAAGAAATTAATCGTATCGTTACGGATTCTATATCTGATTATTTTTTCGTCACTGAAAAAAGTGGAAGAGATAACCTTATAAAAGAGGGAAAGCCCGATCATGCCATCCATTTTGTAGGAAATGTGATGATTGATAATTTATTATATCAAAAAGAAAAACTTGAAAAAAGTAATGACCTTTCTTTTAAAAGCGTTTCGCTGAAAAAAAGTCTGGGATTATATATCTTTCTAACCCTGCATAGGCCTTCAAATGTTGACAATAAAGATATTCTTTACAGTATTATTGAAGCGTTGAATTTAATTTCCAAAGAAATAAAGATTGTATTTCCAGTGCATCCTAGAACTAAAAAAATGTTAGATTCCTTTGGAATCACTCTCTCCGATCAAATTCACTGTTTGCAGCCGCTTGGGTTTACTGAAGCATTATTTTTATGGAAAGATGCAAAGGCTGTGATTACAGATTCAGGGGGACTTCAGGAAGAAACCACAGCACTCGGAATTCCCTGTTTCACTCTTAGAGAAAATACTGAGAGACCAGTGACCATTGAAAAGGGTACTAATGTACTGATTGGCAACCGTAAGGAAGATATACTCTCGGCCTGGGATGCTTTCACTCATTCAGTTCAGAAAATTGGATGTATTCCTGAATTGTGGGATGGTAAAGCTGCTGAAAGAATTGTTGATATATTATTAAACAGTTAAAACCTCTAATCCTAATGAGGAGTTTTATTAGTAATTAACATGGATCAAACTGATCTCAGAACATTAAAAATACTTGAAGAAGTAGAAAAAGAAAAACCTTTGAGTCAAAGAGGAATGGCCAAAGAGTTAAATATTTCATTGGGATTGGTGAATTCTTTTATAAAACGGATGGCTCATAAAGGTTATTTCAAAATTTCAAACATACCTAAAAACCGCGTTAAATATATATTAACACCAAAAGGCGTGGCAAAAAAAGCTCGATTAACATATAAATATATTAAACATTCGTTCGAATTCTATAAATATGCCAGACAAAATATTAAGATACTTTTAGGCGCTCTTGAATCTAATGGTGTCAAAAAAATAATTTTTTACGGCGCAAGTGATCTTGCAGAGATTGCATATTTATCGTTAAAAGAGACTCAAATTCAATTGGTAGGAGTGGTCGATGATTTAAAAAAGAATAAAAAGTTTCTGGGTAGAACTGTTGAAAATCCTGAAATAATCAAAACGATTGAATATGATATAATTCTGATAACAACTATAGGATCTCAAAAAGAAATATTGAATAAAATAATGAATAACGGGATTGATCAGAGAAGAATAGTAAACATTGATCAAAACTTTTAAGAACCTATCTCAAAAGCCTGTTCCTACCCCTCAACGTTAATCTATATTTTTGTGACAGGTTCAAATTGTATATTTAAGGGTATTGTGCAAAGACATTATGAAAAATAAGAAACCATCTATCGCAGTAATTGGAAGTGGCTATTGGGGAAAAAACCTTGTTAGAAATCATGCGGATATAGGATCATTGAGTCTGATATGTGATAAAGATGCAACTGTACTTAATAACTTTAAAAAACAGTATCCTGATGTTGAAACATGTTTCGCGTTAAATGATGTTCTGTCACGTAACAATATCGATGGTATCGTGATTGCAACGCCAGCTGAAACACATTTTAATCTTGCAAGAGAATCATTACTTGCAGATAAACATGTTTACATTGAAAAACCCCTTGTACTTAAAGAAGAAGATGGAAATGAATTAATTAAATTGGCCAATGAGAAGAACAGAGTTTTAATGGTGGGCCACCTTTTACAATATCATCCTGTCTTTATCGAATTAAAAAGACTGGCTAACTCAGGTGAACTTGGAAGGATCAATTATATATATTCTAATCGATTAAACCTGGGTAAGATTAGAAGAGAAGAAAATATTTTATGGTCATTCGCGCCCCATGATATATCAATGATTCTTTCCCTTGCCGGGGAGATGCCTGAAAATGTGATCACAACAGGGGGTAACTACCTGCATAAAAAAATTGCAGATGTCACTACAACTCATCTTGAATTTAATTCAGGTTTGCGTGCCCATGTATTTGTTTCATGGCTGCATCCTTTTAAGGAACAGAAACTTGTGGTGGTTGGCGATAAAAAAATGGCTGTTTTTGATGATACACTTCCATGGAAAGATAAATTGCTGCTATATCCTCATAAAATTAACTGGGAACACAATATTCCAATACCCGACAAAGCCGAAGCGGAAAGGCCTGATATCATGGAAGCTGAGCCTTTACGTAGTGAATGCCTTCATTTTCTTGAATGTATCCAAACCGGCAATAAACCGCTAACAGACGGTCATGAAGGAATCAGAGTCTTAAGAATATTGAATGCCAGTCAAGAGTCGTTGGAAAATAATGGTGAAAAGATCTTCATAAGTGGTGCAAAAAGCAGACAACCAATAAATGATATAAATAAGTTTTTTATACATCCTACCGCTGTTATTGATGATAAATCAAACATAGGTCAAGATACAAAAATCTGGCATTTTTCACATGTATTATCCGGATCAAATATTGGCGATAAGTGCAATATTGGACAAAATGTAGTGATTGGTCCGGATGTAATAATCGGTAAACAGTGTAAAATACAAAATAATGTCTCTGTATTCAAAGGCGTCACATTAGAAGATGGGGTATTTTGCGGTCCATCAATGGTATTTACAAATATCTATAATCCAAGAGCTGAAATCAGAAAAATGGATCAGGTAAGACCAACAGTGGTAAAAAAAGGTGCAACCATCGGAGCCAATGCTACAATAATATGCGGCTGCACATTGGGTCGATACTCATTTGTGGGTGCGGGAAGTCTTGTGAATAAAAATATACCGGATCACTCTCTTGTTGTGGGTAATCCTGCAAAACAGATCGGATGGGTTTGTCAATGTGGTGAGAGGTTGACAGAAGATCTTGAATGCCTTTCATGTGGGAAAACATACCACAAGTGCAGCAATGGAATTGAATAGAATCGATTACAAGACATTCAATCAGGTGTAGGGGCAAGACGTAGCGGCTTGCCTCTACACCTGAACTCTTGAATCCCTTTCCTTTGTGTCCTTCGTGAGATAAATCTTTTTGTTATGCATTGGACATAAATGTATATTTTGTTTTTCATATTTTCCATATTTCGTGCTTTCGTGATAACGTTTTTAATTTTATATTTTTAATGAGTTGTTAAAAAATAATACATTGAGTCCTTTGCACTTTCGCGATCCCGCGATAGAAAAATTAATTGAAATTATGTTATGAATATTAACGAAGAACACCAAGTTGAAAATGTAGTTTCCATCTGTCCTTCCGGTGAATCATTTCCTTTACCCAAAAAAGAAGATTATGAAAAAGAATTTATAAGACTTAAAGTTCTAGTTGAAGAACAACGAGTACTGGGGAGAGAGATCGTTGTGGTCATGGGTGTTGGATTTGTTGGGGCTGTGATGGCTGGTGTGGTTGCAGACTCTATTAATCCGGAAAACGGTGAACCGATTAAATTTGTTATCGGTATGCAAAGGCCGTCAATTCGTTCCTATTGGAAAATTCCGTATTTAAATAATGGTATAGCGCCTGTGGAGGCAGAAGACCCGGAAGTGACCCCATTGATCGAACGTTGTGTAAAAGAGAAAAAAACATTAACAGCAACATATACATATGATGCACTTTCTCTTGCTGATGTCGTTGTTGTTGATGTTCAATGTGATTATCATAAAGAAACATTTGGAAATGTAAAAAAAGGATATGCTGATATTGCGGCACTGGAAAGCAGCTTAAAAACTATTGGTGATAAAATCGATCCCAACTGTCTCATCTTAATTGAAACCACCGTGCCTCCAGGTACAACAGAATATGTTGCATATCCGATTATTAAGAAAGCTTTTGAACAGCGTGGATTTAAGACAGAAGAACCATTGCTTTCACATTCTTTTGAAAGAGTCATGCCCGGTAAAAATTATGTGGCTTCGATTCGTGATTTCTGGAGAGTGTGCAGCGGTATTAATGAAAAGGCAAAGAAACGGGTAACAGAATTTCTTTCTGGCATTCTCAATGTAAAAGAATTCCCTCTTACAGTACTTGATCGTCCAATAGAAAGTGAAACATGCAAGATTATAGAAAATTCATATCGTGCCACTCTGCTTGCTTTTTTAGATGAATGGAGTGTTTTTTCGGAACGAAATCATGTCGATTTAACAAAAGTAATAGACGCGATAAAAGTGCGCCCAACACATTCAAACATGATTTTTCCGGGTCCGGGAATCGGTGGTTACTGCCTGCCTAAAGATGGCGGTTTAGGAGTTTGGGCCTATCATACTCTACTGGGCTTTGAAGATGATATATTTAAAATAACACCACTTGCCATCGATATCAACGATACCCGTGCATTACGGGCAGCCCAACTGGTGCGTGACGCCTTGCGAAATATGGGTAAAATTGTCGCGGCCTCAAGAATTGCGATATTAGGTGCATCATATCGAGAGGATGTGGGTGATACACGTTATAGTGGATCAGAAATTATTGTTAGAAAACTGGCAGAAATGGGTGGTGAAATTGTTGTGCATGATCCATATGTGAAACACTGGTGGGAGTTTGAAAAACAGGATACATATCCGGCTCCAGGGCAATCGAAATCGAAATTTTTCAGAAACCAGGAACACTTGACTGATTTGATCATACAGACAAATAAAAAAGATACAATTAATAATGCGGATGCTCTTATCTTTGCTGTCAGACATAAGGAATATCAAAAACTGGATCCGGATAAAATAGTAGAGATGATCGGAAAGCCTGCTGCAATAGTTGATTGCTTTGGATTGCTTGATGACAAAATGATCAAGCGATATTTTGAATTGGGATGTGAAGTTAAAGGGCTGGGTCGTGGTCATGTAAAGAGAATCAAGGATCAAGTGCTTCAGAAACATTAGATTAATTATTATGCGTAAAGATAATATTTCAAATAAAATAGCAACCATTTTTTCAATATTCAAAATATATAAATGGTCAGCACTATTTCTGCTGTTTTTGATGCTATCATCATCTTTCTTCGAAAGTCTTGGTCTTGGGATGATACTTCCTATCCTTGAGCTGATTACAAATCCTGAAAATACTGACGCCACATCTGTTAGGTTGTTAAATCCAATACTCAAATATTTCTCAGAGTATTACAAATTTTTAGTAGTTAGTGTTATCATGATCATTTTTATCGTTTTAAAAAATATTTTAATTATATTAAAAAGTGGTTTTTCAGTTCACTTTACATATCGTTATCGAAAGCTTTGGGCTAATGAAATAATGAATAAATATATTCGATCAGACTATTCGTATTTAATTTCACAAAAACAAGGTACACTTATTAATAATCTCATTATTGAAACAGAAAGCTCAGCCCAATTAATGAAGAGTCTTATCGAATTTATTTCAAAAATAGTGTTGTGTCTTTTTTTATATGGTTTAATGTTAATGAGCAGTTTGAAAATTACACTTTTCATTACTTTAATCGCTCTGTTAATATTTTTTATTCTGAGAAATATTACTTTCAGATATTCATTAAATGTTGGTAAGAAAAGAGTTGCATTATCACAGCAAATAACTACATCAGCTGCGGAAAATATCAGTGGCGTAAGACAAATCAAAACATTTTCTGTTGAAGAACAAAAACTTCAACTTTTTTCAAAATTACTGAAAGAGTTTTTATCGATACTTTTAAAATTTAGAATATTACATAGTCTTCCAAAGCCTTTTGCAGAAAGCATTGTAGTAACAGGAATTGTAGGAGGATTAGTATATTTGAAATATTTGACCCAAATTCCCATTGTTCAAATGTTGCCATTAATAGCACTATTTGTAGTTATATCCCAAAGATTATTTCCAAATGCCTCACAACTTTTTTCAGATAGAATGACAATATTAAACCTTGTACCATCTTTAAAATTGACGAATGATCTTTATCAAAAAACTATAGAGCAGGAAGATATAGAAAAGGGTATTGAAATTAAACATCTGAAGGAAAATATTATTTTTGATAATGTTCAGTTTGATTATAATAAATCGGTAAAATTATTTGAGGGGATTAATTTAGCAATTCCAAAAGGTAAAATTACTGCAATCATAGGTTCTTCCGGAGAAGGTAAATCTACAATAGTTGATTTGCTCTTTGGATTATTCAAACCTAAAAAAGGAAAAATTATTATTAATGATAAAGATCTCCAAGATCTAAAGTTAAAATCTTGGAGGCAATTAACAGGATATGTTAGTCAGGATGTATTTTTATTTAATTCTACTATTAGAGAAAATATTCTGATTGGAAAACCAGACGCAACTGAACAAGAAATTAGAGCAGCTGCGATACAGGCAAATGCGGATGATTTTATAAAGATATTACCGGAAGGTTATGATACAATCATCGGAGATCGGGGTTTAAAATTATCAGGAGGTCAAAGACAAAGAATAGCCATCGCAAGAGTCTTAGTAAGGGATCCTGAATTAATCATTTTTGATGAAGCGACCAGCGCAGTAGATTCAGAAACTGAACAGATGATACAGAAATGCATTATAGACTTATCCAAAACAAAAACAATTATCATTATTTCACATCGAGAATCTACCATTCAAAATGCAGATATTGTATATACATTGGAGAATGGAGTAATTACCCAGTATAATGATAACAATTCTAAATCTTTGGTCAGTTGAACCACAAATACTCCTTCGTTGTCGTGCCCAGTATCCAGAATAAAATAGAATCAGACATACAGAGTTTGATCCAGTATCCAGATTAACTGGTTCGTAAACCACTCAACGTCAAGGCGTACAAATTTAGTAGAAGTTATTTCAAAATTCTCAAGCGGGTGTGCGGTTGGATTCTAAATCCCAATTAATATAGTACGAAACCATCAAAGGTAATGTGAAATTATGAATAAATACTTTAAAGAAAAAAGAGTTCTTATCACCGGAGCATGCGGAACAGTTGGAAAAGAACTTGTCAGGCAGCTTCTGGAAGAATTTCAAATTGGAGAACTCGTTGCCCTGGATAATAATGAGAGCGAACTATTCTTTCTTGAGCAGCGATTTTTGAAACATGGCAATTCCAATTTTTTTCTGGCAGACATCAGGGATCGGGATAAGGTCGCAAGAAAAATGAAACAGATCGATATCGTATTCCACACGGCTGCCTATAAACATGTTATCCTTTGTGAAAGATCGCCTTTTGAGGCTGTTAGAACAAATATAATCGGTGTTCAGAATATTATCAACGCCGCCACTGAAAATAGGGTTGAAAAAGTCATCTTTACAAGTTCCGATAAGGCAGTAAATCCAAGCAGTGTCATGGGAACTTCAAAATTGATGGGTGAACGGTTGATGACTGCTGCAAATAGTAACAACCGTGTAGATGGCCCTGTATTTTCTTCCACACGATTTGGAAACGTTCTTGGCTCAAGGGGTTCTGTAATTCCGATTTTTAGGGAACAGATAAAAAAAGGCGGACCCATCACTTTGACTGATAATCAGATGACCCGCTTTATCATGAGCATAAAAGAGGCTGTTCGACTTGTTGTTGAATCGGCTGTTCTTGCATGCGGTGGTGAGGTTTTTGTCACAAAAATGCCGGTTATTAGAATCAAGGATCTGGCCGAGGTAATGATTGAAGAACTGGCAGTAGATTATGAATATAAACCCGAAAATATTTCCATTGATATCATCGGCACCAAACCGGGTGAAAAAATGTATGAAGAACTGATGAGTGCCGAAGAAACACGCAGGTCAAGGGAGTTAAAACGTTATTTTGCGGTCATTCCTGCATTTAGAGGTATATACCGCAATATTAAATATGAATATCCGAGTGAATTGTCGGATAATGTGACTAATCCATATAATTCTGAAAATGAACAACCGTTTTCAAAAAAGGAACTCGTTGATTTTTTGAATAAAAATAATCTTTTAAAAGAAGATAAACTTGAAGGAAAACATCCGGCCGAAAGACATTGGCCGGATAATAATGTCAAAGATGAATAGTAAAGGAAATTTTTGATGGCACATATACTGATACTCGGTGGAGACGGTTATCTTGGCTGGCCAACTGCAATGTATTTTTCCAATCGGGGTTATGATGTAACCGTGGTTGATAATTATTTCAGAAGAAACGCGTGTCTGGAGTTGGACGTTGGAATGTTATATCCGGTGCCGTCCTTGATTGAACGAGCAACGATCTGGTATAAAAAAACAGGAAAGGAAATTAAGGTGGTGATCGGTGATTTGTCTGATCCGGAAATCATAAGGTCACTTTTTCAGGGCACGATCGAATATACCTGGTGCGCGAATAAAAAATTTTCAGGGTTACCGGTAACAGTTCTACACTATGCCGAGCAGCCGTCTGCTCCTTACTCGCTAATCAATTATAAATATGCAAACATTACACTTTCAAATAATCTTCTGGTTACCAACAATCTTATGTTTGCGCTTCGAGATTTTTCAAGAGACACACATGTGGTTCATATCGGTACAATGGGTGAATATGGTACACCCAATATCGATATTGAAGAAGGGTGGCTTGACATTGAACATAACGGGCGAAAAGATAAATTCCTTTTCCCACGTCAGGCAAGTTCCCTGTATCACACCACCAAAATTATGGACACCGATCTAATGTGGTTTGCCGTGCGAATGTGGGATCTTTGTATAACGGATTTGATGCAGGGACCTGTATACGGGATTGAAACAGAGGATTCTATTATTGATGACAGGCTCAAAACCATATTCAACTATGATGAAATATTCGGAACAATCATCAACCGGTTCATCGTTCAGGCCATCGTAGATTACCCGCTGACTGTATACGGAAAAGGCGGTCAAACGCGCGGATATTTGAATATTAATGACACGCTTCAATGTGTGCATACTTCTGAGAAGACACCTGCCCGTAAAGGTGAATTAAGAATATTTAACCAGATTATGGAAACCTTTTCCGCGAATGATATTGCAGAGCAGATTCAAAGAGTTGGGCAAAATCTGGGATATGAAGTTAAAATCAATCACCTTGAAAATCCCAGAAAGGAAGCAGAAGAACACTACTACAATCCAGCTTATCAGGGATTGATTGATATCGGTGTGATTCCGCATTATTTAACCGATGATATTATGACCGGGATGTTTAGCGTTGTAAAAGAGTTTAAAGAAAACATTCGGAAAGATGTAATCTTTCGAGGGATAAAATGGTAAACGAAATAAAAAGATCCCGGAATCCAAACCATTTAAAACGATGGCTGATAACCGGAGGCTGTGGATTCATTGGTAGAAATCTTGTTAAGCACCTGTCAGATGAAGGAAATCATTATATCAGGATTCTTGACAATTTAACCGTAAGTAAAAAAGAGGATCTGGCAGAAGTTTCACCTTTTACTGAACTCGATTCAAATACATCAATCCAGGCTCCTGACTCCCCGGTTATTGAACTGATCATCGGAGACATTAAAGATCCAGAAACCGCCATATTCGCGACTAAAGACATTGATATTGTTGTCCATCTTGCCGCCAATACCGGAGTTGGACCTTCAGTCGAAAATCCGAAAAAGGATATGGAAGATAATGTATACGGGACATTTAACATTCTGGAAGCGGCAAGACAGAATAAAGTAAGGCGATTTATATTCGCGTCAAGCGGTGCACCGGTCGGTGAATGTGTGCCTCCAATACATGAAGAAGTGGCTCCACATCCGGTTTCTCCATACGGTGCCAGTAAATTAGCCGGGGAAGGGT
>JAUVGT010000059.1 GCA_030593645.1 Deltaproteobacteria bacterium | reverse complement strand
TTACGCTACTAAACCCCCAAGATACATGTCAACACCATATA
The DNA here is from genome assembly GCA_030593645.1 of Deltaproteobacteria bacterium. Lineage (GTDB taxonomy): Bacteria > Desulfobacterota > Desulfobacteria > Desulfobacterales > JAUVGT01 > JAUVGT01. The sequence continues at coordinate 15,714 of JAUVGT010000059.1, read as the reverse complement.
CCAATACAGGTCGTGGCATGTGAAAAAGTGGTTTATTGTCGCTGCAGGCACGGTCAGAAAGCTTCTCTCTCATCTGGTAACATTTTATAATTTTATCTATATATAGGGTCAATTTTTACTTGACATACAACATATAGTATGGAATTAAAATAGAGAGCGGAAAAAACTTTGCCACATTGCAGTATACTGAGTAGTTACCTTTAAATCCTTCAGCAAATATGGTTACAGGAGAAATTTAAATGAGTCAGAATATCAAAATGATTATTACAGAAGATGGTAAAATAGATCTGAATACCTACACTTTTAATGATCAGGCATTTACTGATATTTTGACACAGGACTATTCTATTACTGAAAATGATGCCGCACAAATCAGCCAATTTATCCGTAAATCCGTTTCCACTCTGGATTTGAGTACCATTACCGTCCCGATATTCGACGAAATACTTAAACTAAAACTGGTCGATTTCGGTCTTTCTAATATTCCTCCGATTAAGCTGAAAAAATCAGTGTTTATCAAAAACGGTCTTAAACTCTCAAAAAATGCCGAAATCGTATTAAAAAGAAGATACCTGAAAAAGGATAAAACCGGGCAGCCCCTTGAAAAACCCGCTCAAATGTTCAGACGGGTTGCGCATCACATTGCATCGGCTGAATCACAATACTCAAAAAAACCGGATATCAATCGACATGAAGAACTGTTTTATGATTTAATGACCGATTTCAAATTTCTTCCAAATTCTCCCACTTTAATGAACGCCGGACGAAGCCTGGGCCAGCTTGCCGCGTGTTTTGTACTTCCGGTTAAGGACAGTATGGAGGACATATTTGAAACATTAAAAAACGCCGCGGTCATCCATAAATCAGGCGGCGGCACCGGTTTTTCATTCTCCCATCTCAGACCCAAAAACAGTATGGTGGGTACCACAGGCGGCATCGCATCCGGTCCGGTGTCATTTATGAAAATTTTCAATACCGCCACGGAGCAGGTCAAGCAGGGAGGCACCCGCCGAGGTGCAAACATGGCAATACTAAAAGTCGATCACCCGGATATCATGGAGTTCATTTTTTGCAAAGAGAACCAAAATGAATTTAATAACTTCAATATATCCGTGGGTTTAACAGAAGCTTTTATGGAATCGGTTAAGGATGAAAACAGCTATAACCTGATCGACCCTCAATCCGGTAAAAAATCGGGGAAATTAAACGCGGCAGAGGTTTACAATTCCCTGGTCAAGCAGGCCTGGGCCTCTGGAGATCCCGGGATCATATTTTTAGACCGTATCAACCGTGACAATATCACACCTTCGATCGGTGAAATCGAAAGTACCAATCCATGCGGGGAACAACCGCTCTTGCCTATGGAAGCATGCAATCTGGGCTCCATCAATCTGTCTAAATTCATAACCAATAATGAATCAGGACCTGAAATCGACTTCGATTCCCTGCAAGAGACTGTAACAACAGCTATTCGTTTTTTAGACAACACCATTGATGTGTCAAAATATCCGCTTCATGAAATTGATAAAATGGTCAAGGGAAACCGAAAAATCGGCCTTGGTATCATGGGATTCGCGGATATGCTTTACCAGCTGAAGATACCTTATAACTCGGAAAAAGCACTGGAAACAGCGGAAGAGGTGATGAAATTTATCCAGGAAGAATCCCATAACGCTTCAATACAGCTGGCAAACGAAAGGGGTGTATTTTCAAATTTTGACCACAGTATTTTCAAAGGCAAACATCATTTGCGATACCGCAACGCCACAACAACAACAATCGCACCCACAGGAACTTTAAGTATTATTGCAGACTGTTCCAGCGGTGTGGAGCCCTTGTTTGCTTTAAGTTTTGTCAGGAATGTCATGGATAATGATAAACTTGTTGAGGTGAACAGTCATTTTAAAAAAGTGGCGAAAGAAAGAGGGTTTTACAGTGATGAGTTGATGAACGAAGTCGCCGAAAAAGGGAGTATACAGGATATCGCTATCATCCCCCAGGATGTGAAGGAGGTATTTGTAACCGCGCATGATATCCTGCCGGAACATCATATTCGCATGCAGGCTGCGTTCCAAAAATATACAGACAATGCGGTATCCAAAACTGTAAATCTGCCCCATGATGCCACTATTGAAGATGTTCAAAAAATTTACAATCTTGCCTATGAACTTGACTGTAAAGGGGTGACGATTTACCGGGACGGCAGCAAGAAGGACCAAGTCCTGTCCTTTAGCAATAATGGTAAAAATGAAGATGAGCTGCCGGTACCGGTAAGATCGAGACCTGAAACATTGGACGGTTTTACAACACGAATTAAAACCGGTCTGGGTCATCTATATGTAACGGTGACCGAAAATAATGGTGTACCGTTTGAGGTATTCGCCCTTATCGGTAAATCAGGGCGGTCGACCACGGCAAAAACCGAAGCAATCGGACGTCTTGTTTCTCTCGCCCTGAGATCGGGCGTGAAGGTGGAAAAAATTATCGGCCAGTTAAAGGGTATCGGCGGTGAGCATCCGGTATTCCGGGAAGGCGGGCTTGTTTTATCGATACCGGACGCCATCGGTCATGTCCTGGAAAAACGCTATATGAACTCCGATATTCAGAAGAAAAAGATTACCGGCAGCAGACTGAAAGGGGAAATCTGCCCGGAGTGTGGCCAGACGGTGAGTTTTGAAGAAGGATGCATGATTTGTCATTCCTGCGGCTTTTCCAAATGCGGTTGATTGGATCCAACTTGCAATCCGCGCAATGCGTGATTATAGTTTTATTATTATGGAAAAACGAAATGAAAAAATACCGGATCCAAAGGAAATTGAGAAAGAGATCAGTGAGTTTTTGGCTAAAAGATTCAATAATACAGTCAAAATCATATCACCTGTGGTCGTACCCCAGGAACTATCACTCGAAAAAAACAATAAACCAGATGAAAAAAAGAAAAAAATTAATTTTAACCTGCTGCCTGAAGAACTCATCGATTACCTGGACCAGTATATTGTTAAACAGGATAACGCCAAAGCGATTCTGGCCACAAAAATATGCACACATTTTAACCGGATCAAACAGGCTGAAGAAAACCCGGATAGAATCAGCAGTTTGGTCGGCAGCATCAAGAACAACATATTGATGCTGGGACCTACCGGTGTGGGGAAGACATATATTATTAAGCTTATCGCGGACAAGATCGGAGTACCCTTTGTTAAGGGAGATGGAACTAAATTCAGTGAAACTGGCTATGTGGGCGGAGATGTTGAGGATCTTGTACGGGATCTTGTGCGGGAAACCGATGATGATATTGAACTTGCCCAGTACGGTATCATATATATTGATGAAATTGATAAAATCGCGGGAAGCCGAAATTTCATCGGTGCCGATGTTTCCCGTACCGGTGTCCAGAGAGCGCTTTTAAAACCCATGGAAGAGACTGAAGTCGACCTCAAAGTTCCCCATGATCCCATATCAATGATCCAGGAAATTGAACGATTCCGGAAAACAGGACAACGCAAAAGCCGGACGGTTAATACCAAAAACATACTCTTTATCATGAGCGGCGCTTTCGCCGATCTGACAGAGATAATAAAAAAAAGGATTATGGATCAGGGGATCGGGTTTGGCTCCCAGCTCAAAAATAAAAAAGAGCTCACAGGCCTCCTGGAAAAAGTGTGTTCCGAAGACCTGATAAAATTCGGTTTCGAATCCGAGTTTGTCGGCCGTTTACCCGTGAGGGCTGTTTTCGAAAATTTAACTGAAGATGATCTCTTCAAAATTCTAAAAAATCCAAACAACCCGATTATTCTTGGCAAAAAACTCGATTTTGCCGCCTATGGTATTGATATTAAATTTGACGACATCGCGCTTCGTATCCTGTCAAAAAACGCGTTCCTGGAAAACACGGGCGCCAGGGGGATTGTAAGCTCTGTTGAAAAAGCCTTGCTGTCTTTTGAGAAAAAACTGCCTTCAAGCAACGTAAAGAAATTCCCGGTTACAAAAGCTGTCATCACTGATCCGAAAAAATCACTTGATGCCATCGTAGCGGCACCCGAAGACAGTAAAATAATTTCTTCTTACCAAAAACTGACTGAAAACGAAATTGAGTATATGAAAACGTTTTTAAAAAGCAGCAGTTCAAACCTAGGAGACAAATACAACCTGACCATGACCCCTGCCCGAATTAATATATTGGCGGGTTACTACTCCAGGCACATCATAGATGTTGAAAGTGCGATTAAAAAAATCAAGGAACATTATGATGAGGTCAAAAAAATTGAACTCTATTTTTTCAAAAATCATGATATTAATATTGTTCTGGAAGAAGAAGCCATTGACTATATTATTGATAAGTTTGTAAATACAGATATTGTTCTTGATGGTTTTTTCAAACAGCTATCACAGGATTTCAAACACGGCCTGAACCTGGTCAGAGAAAAAACCGGGCAAAACCGGTTTTTTATCACAAAAAACGCGCTGATCGATCCTGAAACTTTTGTCCGGAATCTAATCCAGAAAAAAACTGAATTGAAGTTAGGCAAGTAAACAATCCGGAAGTGGGTTCAAGACACCGGGAAGGACTATACGCATGATCGGAATATCAAAACTTTATTGTGGAACTGTTGAACCGTCGGATGCGTTGCGATACGGACGCAGTTCCTCTCAACTACCGTCTCATCTCCTGCAATTTTCAAAAGATAAAAAACCGGTTGTTGTCTGGAATATAACACGCAGGTGCAACTTAAAATGTGTGCACTGTTACGCGCACGCAAAAGATACCTCCTTTGAAAATGAACTCTCAACCCGCGAAGGCAAAGATCTGATTGATGACCTGGCGGGTTTTGGCGTACCTGTACTCCTGTTCTCAGGTGGGGAACCCCTGGCCCGAAAAGACATGCCCGAACTCGCCGCGTATGCCGTGGAAAAAGGGATGCGAGCGGTAATATCCACCAACGGTACATTAATCACCCATGAAACAGCACGTATTCTAAAGGAAATCGGTCTGTCATATGTGGGTATCAGTCTTGACGGTATGGAGAAAATCAACGACCGTTTCAGAGGAATTAAAGGCGCGTTCAAATCCGCCCTGGAGGGAATCAGGAACTGTCAGGCCGTAGGAATAAAAGTTGGACTCCGTTTTACAATTAACACGTTCAATGTGAAAGAAATACCGAATATTTTCGACCTGCTGGAAGAAATGGATATCCCCAGGGCCTGCTTTTATCATCTTGTTTACGCGGGACGCGGATCAGAACTGGTCGAGGAAGATCTGACTCATGAAGAATCAAGAAAAGCGGTAGACCTGATCATCGACCGCACAAAACGTCTTCACGACAACGGAATGTCCAAGGAGATTCTTACCGTGGATAATCACGCGGACGGCCCTTACCTTTATTTAAGAATGCTGAAAGAAAACCCGGAACGAGCCAAAGAAGTGCTTGAACTTCTCAGAATGAATGAGGGCAACAATTCCGGCAGAGGTATCGGATGTGTGAGCTGGGACGGCAGTGTTCATGCGGACCAGTTCTGGCGGCACCACAGTTTTGGAAACATCCGTAAAAGACCTTTTTCTGAAATCTGGTCAGACACCAGCGAACCTCTCATGAAAAAGCTGAAAGAGAAAAAAAAGCATGTTAAGGGTAAATGTTCGACCTGCCGCTGGCTTGATATCTGTGCGGGTAACTTCAGGGTACGTGCCGAAGCTGTGAGCAGCGACGTCTGGGCTCCCGACCCCGCGTGTTATTTAACCGATGAAGAAATAAAGTAAAGACGATGACGATACCGATAGCGACCCCGAATTCCGATAAAGCAAATGGGTTTTGCCCGTACCTGTACATATTAGGAATAATCGTACACGGACTCGTAGTCGAAATAAAAATGTAAATTTTGGAGACAGTTCGGGTAGGAGTACGAGGACTGTGACAGTTCACTATGCCTGCCTTCGTTTTGTATACAATAATCCCATGATACCAAGGAGAAAAAGATGCTGTTTCCGGATTACAGACCCAGACGATTGAGGCAGAATAACGCATTTCGAAGAATGATTCGTGAAACGATACTCACCACAAACGACCTTATCCTTCCGCTGTTTGCGATCAGCGGTAAAGGTGTAAAAAATCCGATCCCCTCCATGCCGGGCCATTACCAGCTTTCCGTTGACAAATTGGTTAATTTGTCAAGAAAGGCATATGATTCGGGTATACCGGCAATCATGCTTTTTGGACTTCCGGATAAAAAAGACCCTCTCGGTTCTGCGGCATATGCTGCCGATGGTATTGTGCAGCGGGCAGTCAAGTCATTGAAGGATGCACTGCCTGAACTGGCTGTAATCACGGATGTCTGCCTGTGCGCGTATACCGACCATGGACACTGCGGTTTTGTGGAAGGACATGTCATTGACAATGATACGTCTATCGAGCTACTGGCCAGGACAGCTCTTTCTCACGCACAGGCAGGTGCAGACATGGTTGCGCCATCAGATATGATGGACGGCCGTGTATCCGAAATTCGAACGACCCTGGACGAGGAAGGTCTGAGTCATATCCCCATCATGTCATATGCCGTGAAATACTGCTCGGCTTATTACGGTCCTTTCAGGGAAGCGGCAGATTCAGCTCCCAAATTCGGCGACAGGAGAACATACCAGATGGACCCGGCCAACTCGCAGGAAGCCATACGCGAGGTCACCATGGATATCGAGGAGGGAGCGGATATTGTAATGGTAAAACCTGCCCTTGCCTATCTTGATATCATCTATCGGGTACGGGAAGAAACGGACCTTCCCGTGGCCGCCTATAATGTTTCCGGTGAATACGCCATGATTAAGGCTGCAGAAAAAATGGGCTGGATAGACGGGAAAAAAGTAATGCTCGAAACTCTTACGGCGATCAAGCGCGCGGGAGCCGACATGATACTGACTTACTCTGCCATTGACGCGGCCAGAGAAATTTCCGGTCATTAATTCAAACAATTTGGCCACGAAGGTACGAAGGCATAAAGAAATATAAAGTGAAAAGAAAGATTGAAAAATGACCCATCCTCATTCACATAATAATACGGATATAGCCGCTCACCATGGGAACAGCAAAACATCATCCCTGCGGCTTGTGGCATGGGAAACGACCCGAAACTGTAACCTTTCCTGTGTACACTGCCGGGCGTCAGCAACCCGGGGGCCCTATACCGGAGAACTTGATACTGAATCAGCCCTTAAGCTGCTTGATCAGATCGCCGAAGTCGGTGAACCGATCATTATCCTGACCGGCGGCGAACCACTTTTGCGGCCTGATATCTTTGAAATCGCCTCATATGGTACACAACAGGGATTAAGGATGGTTATGGCCCCAAACGGCACTCTCATTACCGACAAAACAGCCCGGCAAATGGCTGATTCAGGAATAAAACGGATCAGCGTTAGTCTGGATGGTGCAACGGCGGAAAGCCATGACAGGTTCAGGGGAGTTGAAGGCGCATTTGAAGGAGCTCTAAAAGGAATCAACACGGCAGTCAACGCGGGGATCGAATTTCAGATCAATACAACCATCACAAAAACAAACCTTGACCAGATTCCAGCGATCATGGAACTGGCAATGAAGCTCGGTGCAGTCGCCCATCATATTTTTCTCCTTGTGCCGACCGGCCGCGGAAAATATATTGTTGACCAGGAAATAACATCTGAAGAATATGAAAAAACCTTAAACTGGTTCTATGAACAGAGGGAAAAAACTCCTCTTCAGCTCAAAGCCACATGCGCGCCTCATTATTACCGTATATTAAGGCAAAGAGCAAAAAAAGAAGGCAAGACCGTCACATTTAAAACCCATGGTCTGGATGCTGTCACACGCGGATGCCTTGGCGGCACAGGATTTTGTTTTATTTCACACAGGGGTGTGGTACAGCCCTGCGGGTTTTTAGATTTAAATTGTGGCGATGTGACCAAAACCTCATTTGCCGATATCTGGAACACATCAGAACACTTCCTATCCCTTCGTAATTTTACAAATCTGAAAGGCAAATGCGGGATATGCGAGTATCGAAAAGTCTGCGGCGGGTGCAGGGCGCGGGCCTATGAAGCCACCGGTGATTTCCTTGCTGAAGAACCCCTTTGCAGTTACCAGCCGATGAGCCGAGGGTATAGCGCATAGAGCAGAGAGCTTACAGCCCAAAGGATAAAGTAAAAAAACATGTAATGCTGGAATGATGGAAGCTTCGCAACGCTACACCCCGGAATAAACCGTTCCCTTATCCATTGTTCCAGCATTCCACAGATTTTCTTTTCACTATCTGCAACGGTTAACTATAAAAATCGCTAATAATATCATTGCTTTCAATAAATGATTTGCACTTCACGGCAAAAAATAATATTATTAATACAGATGTGGTCCGGTGATCGCTATGATCTTGATTTTTTAGCGAATACCTGTTGTATGCCAGTTCCCATTGAATAAACACCTTGAATTCAGGGAGTTTTCCAACCCAAACAGAGAAGGTGCATATGAAGATCAATTCTTTAATGATACCTAATCCCATCACAATAAATGAAACCACAACAATTACAGAGGCCATCGAATGCATGAAAGTGAATTCGATCCGCCATCTGCCGGTTGTTTCATCCGGCGGACAATTAAGAGGATTTGTTACCCTCGCGGACCTTAAACAGGGACTGATACCATCAATGGTCAGTGAAGTGTCACTCGCTGATTTAATGATTAAAAGCCCGATTACGGTGGGACCGGATGATGATATTGAAATCGCGGCGCAACTGATTTATAAACACAAGATCAGTGGAATTCCCGTGGTACAAAAAGGAAGCCTCGTGGGAATTATTACGGAAACTGATATTCTACGGTCCTTTATCGACATGATGGGTATTCTAACCGCCAGCTCGAGAATTGATGTCGTCATAAATGAGAAACCAGGCTCATTTAAGCAGGCAATAGATTTGATCAACAAAAACGGCGGAGATATCATCAGTATTGGAATGACGGGCCAGCAGACATCAAAAAAGATTTATTATTTCCGACTTTCTTCATGCAAAACAGATGTGATTAAGAGTGTCCTGGAAGATGCCGGTTTTGATGTACTGGATGCCACAGATTAAAAATGGATTAGAAGTGGTGTCAACGCCCTGTCCGCCAGAGGCGGAATCTCTAACAATCAGGTACCCGCGTTTTCGATTTATTCTACTATGATATTTCGGTGTGTTCCGTTTTCGGAGCATAATCGGGTTAGGAGTCAAACAATGAATAAGTGGGCCGTTAAATATATCACAAAAATCTCTCTTCTTTGGCTGACAGGAATACTGATCATCCTGCCCATGGACGCTAAATCGAGTAACCCATGCGGCGATCTTTCAGACATGCTTGGACATGGCGGAATCTTATGGACGGAAAACTCAATCATCGTTCAGGGTACCGCCGCTCCCAATCTTTCAGATCCTTTAAAACCCATCTCAGCGATTAAACATGAGACACAACGGGCAGCCACGCTTGACGCATTCAGAAAAGCCGCCGGCATACTTTCCGGCATTACCATTACAAAAGATTTGCTGGCATCCGGAAACCTCCAGGTAATCAGCAGTATACAGGCATATGTACCGCAACCTGTTATTTGCAAAACAAAATTTTACTCGGACGGCGGTATTGATATAGTGGTCAAAGTCCCGCTCTCAGGAGCCCTGGCAAACGCTCTGCTCCCATCGGCCGGTACTGATGTGGCTTCCGGGAAATCGAAATATACCGGCTTGATTATTGACGCTTCCGCGCTCCCCTTTACACCCGCGGTTGCACCAAGACTTTTGGCACCAAACGGTTCCGTACTCTTCAGTCCCCAAAAGGTTCAAAAAAGAGTTATCATGGAAAAAGGTGCGGTTAAATATGTATCTGACCGAAAAATGATGAATAAAATCCTTGTGGGAAATAACCCCCTTAGATTAAAAGCAATCAGGCTGGGTTCACTTTCACCAAGCGATATTGTCCTTGAACATAAAGCCCCAAAACTTCTTGCCGGTTCTCCCGCGTTTCTCGGAAAAGGAAGAGTTGTCATCATAACTCCGCCTGTCAAAAAAATCGACTGCCGCAGTCTTGCTGCTGAAGTAAAAACTCGTCTCATTGACTGGGAACGGAAAATTCTATTGGTACGCGGGTTTGGTAAAGCGAATTTTACAGGAAAGGAAAGCGACGCGGTCCGTATACGAATGATGGAAAGGGCGGCCGAAGTCGACGCTGAACAAAAACTCCTGGAAGCCTTTATGGAAATGAAAGTGAACGGCAACACGAAAATCAAAAATACCACGGGTTCTTCAGGTTATTTCCAGGGCGTTGTCAGAAACGCTGTTCGCTGTGGAGCTAAGTACTACAAGAACGGTACTGCGGAAGTCATTCTCGTCGCGCCATTTGACGGACCAACTTCAATCGGTGCCAATCTTGGCAGCCAGGGCCTGATCGCGGTCCCCACAGATTCGTCAGGAAATGCCACCGGTCTTATTATCGATGCACTGGGACAGGGTTTTAATCCGGTACTGGCCCCGGAAATCATGGTAAATGACGGCACACTCGTATATGGACAGAATACTGTATCCAGTGCCTGGGCCCGGCAGGGCGGCATTGTCGGGTATTCTTCTTCCATAAAAAATGCAACCTCCGAGGACAGGATCGGAAGCAGCCCGCTGGTCATCAAGGCCGTAAAAGATACCAAACAGCCCTGGCGCCTTATTCTCAACGGAAACAGCATCCATACCCGGGAACAAATACAAAGCATGTCAGAAGCTCTAATCCAGGGTCGGGTCATCATTGTTACAGAAAATGTGATGGATTAAAATAGAAAAAAAGTGAAAAGTGATACAGAAGCTCATCACTTTTCACTGATTTTAAAGCATAAGGGGTCAGATATGTTAAAAAAAATATTTCCGTTTATTACCGCGTTTTTCGTATTTATTTTTGTGCTGTCCATAACCGATTCACCTTACAGTTCAAATTTATCTACAGCGACCATCACATATAAAAAAGGTAAGGTTTTTACCGGTCTTTCAAAAAAAGGCCCTTTCAAAGCGGTCACTAAGGGTATGACTATTGCTGAAAACAGCTTCATTATTACGGAAGCAAAAAGCCGGGTGGAACTAACGTTTCCGGATAAATCGATTATCCGTCTGGCCCCGGATACTCAGCTCAAACTCACCCGGATATATTTTCCTGAAAAAGAAGGGCGCCTGTTTTCCGCCAAACTCTTTTTAGGCAGCATGTGGGCCAAAGTCGTCCATACCATCGGTAAACCCCGTGGTACTTTTAATATCCAGACGGTTACCGCGGTAGCCGGTGTGCGGGGGACTGTTTACGATATCAGGGTATTTCCGGACAATACAACAATAATAACCGTCTTTGAAGGGAGTGTGGGTGTCAAACCACCCATAATGACAGAAGGCGGGCCAAAAGAGGAAATGGATTGGCCCGGCCAAATATCTGAACAAAAATGGGAAGAAATCATTGTGGGGCAGCTTCAAAGACTCCGTATCGCACCGGACGGCACCCCGGGTAAACCGGAACCCATTGTTCCGGCAAAAGAAATTGAGGAATGGACCCTTTGGAATCAGGAAAGAGATAAAAAACAGAATTAAAAACCTGAACATCGAACGTCCAACGTTGAACGTCGAATGTGGAAGACGCTGCGCTTTATCTTATTTCATTTGAATGCTGAATGAAAAGGAAGAGATTTTGGAATGTTAGGAGTTTGGTAATGGCGTGAAGGGCAGACCAGCATGTCTGCCCTATTGAGCCCATATGTACAATACCGATAATGCACGTTTAAAACTTAATATAATTTGGCAGAGCGAAGCGACTTCATTATTCGACGTTGGACGTTCGACGTTGGACGTTCGACGTTCATCTTTTTTGTGTTCGACCCTCCTTCGCCAGCCTCCGTCGCTAAAGCTATGGACGGTCAAGAGGCTATGGCGGACAAGCGTTCATCTTTTCACTTGAATCCTCGAATCTTTGATTCTGCCTGTTACAGCGCGTTCAGCTTCAACGTGATCGGCCGATCCTCCTCACTCTTACCGGCAAAGCGGATCGGTCCGGGTTTTCTGTAGTTATCCTTTCCAGGTACGGCTGACAGCCATTTTTCCCGTAATGCCTCCACAACTTTAAAGGCGTTTGAGTTCACATCCACTACACTTTTTTCGAGTACAAGCGCCAGTTTTCCCTTTCGTTCTTCAAGATGCATCAGGGGGGCAATGGGAAGCCCGACAGGTTCCCATTGAGAAAAATCAAACTCCAGATTTTTTATGGCTGCCATCTGTCCTGTGGCCCCGTTGGCAATCAGGCTGAACACCGTCAGGCCCAGATTGTATGTATAGTTGCAGTCAAACTGTGTCGGATCATTCCCGCGGCCGTCATACCCATAAAAATGAACCTGTGTTTTAAAATTCGGAACCGATTTTTCATATATTTTTTTAACAGCAAAAGGAATATTATTATTTCTTTTGATGGCACCCTTTTTTATCAGTGCCTGCCTGAGAGTTTTGATGGACATGATGGTCGGTTTTCTTAAAAGAAACTCATCTTTGCCATAGTTTTCAAAAATAATCGAACCGTAATAATCCGGATCAAGTCCATCCTTTGTAAGAATTTTTTTGAAATATTCAGATTTTATACCTATCTTGTAAACACCATTTTCTTTAAGAATATCAAGGTAATCCTTCACAAGCCCCATGATAATCTTGTCGGTTTCAACCAGTGAAAACTGAAAATTGCCATGGCTGTCTCTTTCAGTCAATAGTCCTTCCTGGAAAAATTCCGGGATATCGTTAAAAAGATCGTTATCCCTGGTATTCCATATTGTAAAATCATCTTCTTCAATCGAACGCCGTGCCAGTCGCCTGAGATACTCAAGCTTGTCTTCCAGAAGTATAAATTCGGAATGAAAATCATTGTCATGCATTTTATTATAATCGGCAATGATGGTATTCAGCTTGATGATAAATATCTGTATTTCATTGATAAATTCCAGGACGCCTTCCGGGATCACAATCACACCATGATTCTTACCCACAGCGGCCCTTCGGACAATACCATTACAAATCACCCGGGACAGATGACGAAGTGTCATACCGTACGCGGTATAATCATTTTCACCTGTTTCACCGTTCTTTTTCAGCCGCTTTTTATCTGTATAATTGGCCAGATCTTCTCCGATCAGCGTAATGTTCGAGTGGGTCTGCAGGGCAACTTCCAGGGCCAGATGGCTTGCCACCCGACCCATTACTTTACATATATGCCAGTATTTTACATCGGAGCTGCTGTCCGTGCAAAGACTGCTGATGGAGTTGGCAAACGCCCTGGCCGCGGTATGGAAACCAAAAGACATGGCGCATAATACATTCCTGCCGGCATCTCTGACCTGGATATCACCATCAATTGTTTTGGGAACACCGATGATCTGGATATTATCCTCCAGCATTTCCTGTGCCAGGAACGCGGCGTTTGTATTGGAATCATCTCCCCCAACGATCACAAGCGCGTCCAGATCAAGCTTTTTACATGTTTCCCTGGAAAGGGTCATCTTCTCATCGGTATCAATCTTTGTTCTTCCTGTTTTGATCATACCAAAACCGCCCAGGTTCCTGTAAGAGTCCACAAGTTCTCCAGTAAGCTCAATATATTCGTTTTCAATAATCCCCTCAGGCCCTACCAGGAAGCCGTATATCTTACTTTTCGAATTGGCCTTTTTCGCCGCGTCAAATAGACCCGCGATAACATTATGCCCGCCCGGTGCGGGTCCCCCGGAAAAAACAACACCGATATTCCGTTTTTTACAATAATTTTCTTTAAATGTGTCATCGGGTGATTCCACACCGACTACCTTCTGCACCTTATTATTAATGATTTTGGGGAGCACTTTACCGGCTTCCCGGTCGATATCAAATGTGTAGCGTGTATCATCTTTCAGTTCCGTATATGAAAACGTCAGCGCATCACATACAGGCGGCCGGCTTTTCCTTCTGTCGATCAGCTCCTGGTTGGTATGACTGGTCACTTTTTTCACTTCCGGATGATTTAGAAGCTCATCAATACTGGTAAATTCTTCTTGAGGCATATTCCCCCCTGTTGATTGGTTTAATTGGCTGCTGGCTCTTTGCACTGACCGCTTTTGGCATTAATAATCGCTGGTTGATCTTATTGTCAAGATGAATCAGCAAAACCCGTTATCGTTCCCCCCTCCCATTTTACCTGCCATATTCAAAAAAAGGTTGCAATTCATCATTCATTAATATTAAAACGATTCAAGCTGTATATGCCTGTATATACCAATTGAATTCACTTTAGTGATGAATATACATGGATAACAAAAAAAACTTTACTTTCGGATTTTATTAATATAAATCTATCATCCATTAGAATTGAAACGATGTAAATATTCTGAGTTTTATTCATCAGCATGATGTTGGCAGCAGGTATATGCAAGAATTTAAGGAACTTGTATTAACCTTTAGCTTCACCACCACCACCGAAAACCGGGGTTGTGAAGCTGATAACAACTTAATGAAGGAGGGCTAGATATGAAACGAAGGACATTAATGGTATTGGCGGCGTTTGTAGCATTTGGTTTCATTTTTTCAACCGTTGCATTTTGCGGGGATATTAATCTTGCAAAAAAATCGACCATCCAGAAGATTTTAAAAAGAGGCGAACTTCGTGTCGGATTTGAGTCAGGATATGTACCTTTTGAAATGACCGATAAGAAAGGTAACTACATCGGCTTTGATATGGATTTCGGGAAAAGACTGGCCAAGGCAATGGGCGTTAAGTTTGTTCCGGTTAATACCGCATGGGACGGTATTATCCCTGCGCTTACCACCGATAAATTTGACATCATTATGGGCGGTATGACCATTACACAGGAAAGAAATCTTAAAATTGCGTTTGCTAATCCCTATATTACTGTGGGACAGGCCGTTCTTTTGAACAAAAAACTTGCAAAAAAAGTAAAATCCTACAAAGACCTTAACAACAAAAAATATCTTGTTACATCAAGAGTGGGAACCACGGGCGAAAAGGCCATTAAAACATACCTGCCGAATGCCACTTATAAAGGCTATGAAGCTGAAGCTGATGCGGCCATGGAAGTCATCAACGGCAAGGCTGATGCTTTGATCTATGACCTTCCCTTCGTCGGTTATATGTATTCAGCACAGGGTAAAGGCAAAACCGTTTTTCTGAAAGAGCCTTTTACATATGAACCTCTGGCATGGGCCATCAACCAGGGAGATCCTGACTTCCTGAACTATCTCAATAACTTCCTGAGACAAACCAAGGGTGATGGTTTCTACGAAAAAACCTACAATTACTGGATCGCCGGTTCTGAGTGGAAAAAAGATGTTAAATAACAAGGTATTAAAAGTATTATAAAAACCGAACGGGCCAGCCATGTCTGATACATACATGACTGGCCTGTTCTATTAGAATAGTTGACAATTTTCTTGACACATTTGACTGGATTATATACGGATTGATCGCTATTGGATTATTGATAAGGTGTAAAAAACGATATTAACTCTCTGAAAGAAAGAAAACAGAAGCCATGAGTGAACCAGAAAATCATAGCCAATTAAACAAAATACCTCATTACAACTTGTGGGTCGGAGTATTTGTCGCGATAATATTGACCGGTATCGGATTTTTTTACCTTGCAACACAAAGAGTAGAATATATATGGGGGTGGTATCGGATTCCC
>JAUVGT010000207.1 GCA_030593645.1 Deltaproteobacteria bacterium | reverse complement strand
CCGGACGCGCAGGCCCCGCAGGTCAGACAGAGATTCAGGTTGCCTTCTTCAGGGAGAAGCTCCCTGACCT
The DNA here is from genome assembly GCA_030593645.1 of Deltaproteobacteria bacterium. Taxonomy (GTDB): domain Bacteria; phylum Desulfobacterota; class Desulfobacteria; order Desulfobacterales; family JAUVGT01; genus JAUVGT01. The sequence continues at coordinate 8,603 of JAUVGT010000207.1, read as the reverse complement.
TATCCATAAAAATACTTTTTTTACTTCCTAGTTTTACAACATTTTCCGTCATCGTCTCACTCCAATCTTCACCGCTCCTGACAGCCAACCGCTGAGAGCTATTAACCAATCAAAATTATTATTGTTTTCGAATGTGAAAGCAATCCGTAGTGTCCGTGTTATCTTTGTTCTTATTCATATCAATCAATTCATATGAGTCATTCGAAAGGACTTGAAAAAGATCTGTTCGCGTATTGATATCACAGCCTTTAACCAACATAATTTCACTGGGTTTCATCTCTTTATAAATTCGACTGGCCTTTAAAAGGGTGATCGATGTGATTGTTCCCCTAAAATCGAGAATATAGTCTGGGTTTTGTTTCAATTCTTGAACGCACTCCTTTTTTTAAACAAGGGAACCTATTATCGCAAGAATGATGCCGTATGGTAAATTTTTTTATATTTTTTATATAAGCGAATAACCAAAAGGGTTTGCAGACCATTCGTGCATTTTACGCTTGTTATCCAAATGTTAAATTGTTAAGATAAGTGCCTTTACATGTGTTAAAAAAATGTTAATATTTAACACATGTTAAAATGAAACTGGAGTGATTTCATGCGAAGGTGATTGAATGGATAGTCAGGAATTGGATCGGTATTGGGAAACGGTGGTCAATACAATCCAGGATGGTATCATGATCGTAAATAACGATGGAACGATTGTTTCCGTTAACAAGGCTTTTAAGTCAATTACCGGTTATTCTCACCGGGAAGTGATCGGTCAGCCCTGTACGGTTCTGGAATGTGATATCTGTGAACAGGCTCTGGAGAGATCCAGTGAACAATGGTGTTCTCTATTCAGATACGGCAGTATGAGTAAGCGGGAATGCATCATCCACAGAAAGGACGGAACACCGTTACATATTCTTAAAAACGCGGCCCTTCTGCATGATACGGATGGCAACACCATGGGCGCGGTGGAGATCATTACGGATATCACCGAATTGATCAAAAAAGATCACCAGATAGAGGCATTCCGGCGTGAACTTCGATCTGAGTACGGTTTTCACGGTATCATCGGTGTTTCATCACAGATGCGGCAGGTATTTGACTTGATTGAAAATGCCGCACGTTCGGATGCCCCTGTAATCATATTTGGCGACAGCGGTACCGGTAAAGAACTGGTCAGCAAAGCCATCCACGAAATCAGTGAGCGCCACAACAAGCCGTTTATAAAGGTAAGCTGTGCCAGCCTTACGGAATCTCTTCTGGAAAGTGAACTCTTTGGGCATGTTCGCGGGGCGTTTACCGGGGCTTTTAAGAACAGGATCGGAAGATTTGAAAAAGCAAGCAGCGGAGATATGTTTTTGGATGAAATCGGTGATTTACCTCTTTCCACCCAGGTAAAACTGCTGCGTGTTCTTGAAGAAAAAATGATTGAACGGGTTGGAGACAATACCCCCATACCCATCGATGTCAGAATTATTTCCGCAACCCATAAAAACCTGCCCCAACTGGTGGAAGAAGGCAAGTTTCGAAAAGACCTTTATTTCAGGATAAATGTGATTCCGATAAATTTACCCCAACTCAAAAACAGGATAGAGGACATTCCGCTGCTGGCAGAGTCTTTTTTTAGAAAGATACGTTTAAAAAGTGGGAAAAAAATTAATGGGATCAGCAATGAAGCGATGGAAATACTGATGACACATTCCTGGCCCGGCAACGTCAGAGAGCTGAGGGGAGCATTTGAATATGCTTTTGTCACATGCAGGGAAGGGATGATCCAGCCATTTCATTTTCCGGCTAATATATTTAAAGGTCATAAACCAGCCGAATCGGCACGACCGGCGCATTTCAATTTTAAGGAGATCGAAAAACAGGAACTTATTGAAGCCCTTAAAAAAACCGGCGGGAATCAATCCAGGGCGGCAGAAATCCTTGGGGTCTCCCGGGTGACCGTATGGAACCGGATGAAACGTTTCGGGATCCAAACCCAAAAGAAAATACAGATAAATAAATCCATTTAAAAAATCAGGGAGCGAAGAGCAAAAAAATGAGAGCTCACAGCAATACTATGTAAACAAAAGCTACAGTGACTGTAGCCAATGGCTACAGTACTTAAGATGTCGCAGCCGTGATTTCAAACCTGCCGATAAACCACGTTTTATATATTGAAACAGATTTTTTTACTCCCGAAATATACAATATATTCTGACTGTTGTAAGCCTATATCCATGAAGACCAACGACCCGCACCAATGGGTTATTCCACCATCCGATTGATGATTTTGAAAGCATCTCCAGTTTTTCTCCTTCATGCTGTAACCAATCGCATCACTTATCAATTTGGACAGCCGGGTTTAACGTCCTGCCAGCCAAGATGGTGAAAGCATAAAACAACTGTGATTACAGATAGATATGCTATTAAGGCCTTTAAAATTAGTGTATTGGCATCCAAGTTGCAAATTTATATCTCAAAATGCCGGTTCAATTTCAAAAAGGGGGGTGTAAAATGAAATTACAACGGTTTAAACACAAAGCCAAAGAACGAAAACAGGTCAAGGGTTTCCGGGTCATTGAGGATGAGTGTATCTGGATGAAAGGGGGAGTCATCAATTTTCGGAAATGTGATAACGATTTTGACTGCAACAGCTGTACCTTTGATAAAGCGATGCGAAAAGCAATGGAGATTGATCCAAATAATAAAAATGCCAAACCCGGATGGGTTGAGCACCTGCAAACGGTTTACCACGGTTCTGATCGACCATGTCGTCATGCATTGACCGGTCGAATCGATGCACCTAAAATCTGTACATTGAATTATGAGTGCTACCATTGTACATTTGATCAGATGCTTGATGATATGGATATCACTGAAAATTCATATCCGCCCGAATATCGGCTCGCTTCGGGTTATAAGATGGCAAACGGTTATTACTATCATCTGGGTCATAGCTGGGTGCGTTTTGAGCATGGTGGACGGGTAAAGGTTGGATTGGATGATTTTTTAGTCAAGGTATTTGGTTCTGCGAAATCCCTGACCCTTCCACCTTTGGGTGAAACCATCAAGCAAAATAAAGTTGGATTCACATTTTCCCGAAACGGTCATGACGCAGCGGTTTTATCTCCAATTACCGGCCGTGTTTTAGCTATAAATCACAAGGCATTGGAGCATCCGGAAATTACTCATGAAGATCCCTATCACGAAGGATGGCTTTTTATCGCGGAACCCCGGATGCCAAAAAGAAACCTGAAAGGATTGTATTACGATAAAGAAAGTTCAATTTGGATGGAAAAAGAGATCGAAAAACTTTTGGGACTCATGGGACCTGAATACGAGCAGTTGTCTGCCACAGGTGCCGAACCGATTGGCGATGTATTTGGAAATTTTCCTGAAATTGGATGGAAAACATTGATCCATAATTTCCTTCGTACAGGAAAAAGATAAGGAAACGTGAACTTGAATTATGATTTGGATCGCGCGTCCAAAAAATATTTTGAGCAGTAGCGGCAGAAATATAAAGGAGACGCATCCAGATCCTGAAGCCCGCCTGAAAAATGCATCAGACAATGTTCATCTGCGCAATGAAACAGGTTATAGAGATGACCCAATTCATGGAGCATCACTTTCGCAGCCCTTTCCAAAACAATGGAAGAGGGCTGTTTTTTTCCATGGGTGTCTTTTTCCAGCCGATACAGGGAAACAACGGCCGCTTTTCCACCCTGCTTTGCTTCCCCGAAAACATAGGCAAAGATCGGAATATAAAGATCCACAGTTGAAACCCCTATGATCTTATCGATATCCTTAAATTTAATCGATTCGAGCGTTTGAAGGGTTTTACCCACATCATATTGAAACCGGTTTTCATTATAACAGCCGGCAATGTTTTTGAGCGAGGGTAATATAATCGCAGGAAGGTCCAGGCAGCCTGATATATGCGCGGCAATGCTCTGGGGCACTATTTCAGGAACTTTTCCGATGGGCAAAATACCGATTCGGTTTGTTTTTTCGTTCATGCGCACTTGTCCTAAAATAACCGTGTATCAATTCACGGATTTGGAATAACGGTTATGCATCTTTTTTCAGTTTGAACCGCTTGATTTTTTTATGCAGAGTAACCCGGTTTATATCCAGAGATTTGGCCGCCTGAGTGATATTCCAGCCGTATTGCTTTAATATTTCCAGAATATATTGCCGCTCCATTTCATTTAAACTCAAAGCACCGGACCGGGTAACCGGAGAAGGCTGAAGAAAGGAAAAGTCTGTTGTTTTAAGTGTGCGGGACTTTGAAAGAACGACCGCGCGTTCGATGGCGTTTTCCAACTCCCTAACATTGCCCGGCCAATGATAACGTTTTAATTGTTCAAGAGTTTCGCCGGAAACACGGTCCACTTTCCTGGCGATTTCCTGACTGTACTTTTCAAGAAAATGATCGACCAGCAATGGTATATCATCTTTTCGATTTCTTAAGGGGGGGATATGGATATTGATGACATTAATGCGGTAATAAAAATCTTCCCTGAACGTGTTGGCGGCAATCTCATTCTCGAGATTTCGCCGTGTTGCTGAGATGAGTCTGAAATCCACGTCGATCGGATCTGTGCTTCCTATTTTCGTAATTTTTTTTTCTTCCAAAACCCGTAAAAGATCGATCTGCATTTTTTGACTGATTTCTCCAATCTCATCCAGGAAAAGTGTGCCTCCGGAAACCACTTCCAAAAATCCTTTTCTCGATTGAACAGCACCGGTAAAAGCTCCCTTCTGATGGCCAAAAAGCTCACTCTCCATCAATGTATCCGGGATTGCTCCACAGTTAATGGTGATAAACGGCTTTTGCATCCTCTGGCTTTTGGCATGGATCGCCTTGGCAACCAGTTCCTTGCCCGTACCGGTTTCGCCTGTCAGCAGTATGGAAGAATCGGTTTGGGCCACTTCTGGTATCAGCCGGAAAATTTTTTCCATTGAAGATGATTGACCGATGATATTTTCAAATCGGTTGATCTTTTCCAGTCGGTCCCTAAGATAATTGTATTCAGTGGCCATTTTTTTTTGCTGGACGACTTTTTGCATAACCAGCGACAGAAGATCCGGTTTAAAGGGTTTGAGCAGGTAATCGGATGCCCCTGTTTTCATTGCATTGATTGCGGACGTGATTGAACCATATGCCGTGATGATAATGACGATTGTATCAGGATAATCGGTTTTTACTTTACCCAATAATTCAATTCCATTCATTCCCGGCATTTTTATATCCACAAACATCAGTTCATAATTATTCTTTTCCAGTTTTTCCAGAGCCTCGAAACCTGATAATGCGGTATCCACTTTATGCCCGGCTTTTTTAAACCAGTGAAATAGTGATTCTCTGACAATCTTTTCATCATCTACTACCATGATGCTCATCTTATCATCCATAACTGCCTCCATACCCTTCAAATATTTGTCGGACCTTTCGTAATCAGATGTTAGATAAACCGGTTATGATGCAACAGGGTAACTCAATGTAAACATAGTACCTTTTCCAATTGTACTTTCAACATGTATCTTTCCACCATGATTTTTAGTCACCCCATATACAATGGATAAACCCAGACCGGTTCCCTGTCCTTCTTCCTTTGTTGTAAAAAAGGGGTCAAAAATATGATTCAGGTTTTTTTTAGAAATTCCGAGTCCTGTATCTTTAACCATGATTCGGATTGATTTATCGGGCTCATCGATTTTAGAAATAATTTTAAGCTCACCTCCGTTCGGCATGGCTTCAATTGCATTAAATATCAGATTAAGCATGCATTGTTGAAGACGATTGGTGTCTCCCCTGACGATGATGATTCCGGGAACCAAATCAGTAATCAGCTTAATATTCTGCAGTTTCATTTTATGCCGGGTTAAGGTAAGAACCGATTCCAGAACATCGTTGATATTGAGATCTTTATATTCAAGGGATTTATCCCGGGAAAATGAGAGGAGCCCGGACACAATATTTCCGCATCGTTCCAGCTCGCTTGACATCAGGGAAAGATGCTGTCTGAATTCTACAAGTTCTTCAGATGTCGGGGTTTCTTTTTTTAATATTTGCTGCATCAGATCGCTGAAAACCAACAACCCCTGAATGGGGTTATTGATTTCATGAACACAGCTGGCCACAAGTTTGCCCAAAGATATCATTCGATCTTCCTGCACCATTCGATTCAGATCGGATTTCAATTCCTCTGTTCGCTTTTCCCATCGTGTGGAAAATTCCTGCGTGATATCACTCCACAGTTCAATTATTCTAATGATTTCTCCGTTCTGGTCCTTGAGCGGGTAGGTTACAATGTTACTGTAAGTGGGTTGATGATCATGATCATGATATTCATGTATCACATGGGCGGATTTACTCGTTTTCATGGTTTCCATCATGGGGCATTTAAATGACGGGCGGGACATTGAACACGGCGATTTCAGCCCATAATATATCTCATAGCAATAGCCTCCAATGGCATCCTCTTTCGACTTCCCAACAATTTTCAGATAGGCTTCATTGGCTTCGACGATTTCAAAATTGGTATTCAGCACAACAATGGCCGCGTTACTATGCTGAATCAAAAAATCGGAAGACATTTTTTCCAGGATGACCTCGTGTTCGACGGATTTCAGCTGCTGGCTCATCATAAAAAAGGAACGGAGAAAACGACCGATATTATGTTCGAGTATGCTGACCCGTTTGGGCCTGAGTTTGATTAATTCAGGCAGGACATCTTTACTGTTTGTGAGTTCAAGAATACTGTCAAGATTTTTAAAGTCAAAAAGATCCCGGAAATTGTTTGTGGTAAAAATCCCCATCTGTTTGGCGATGACCAATCCTTCAGCGTTGGGATTGATATCGCATACACCCAAAATATGAATATCAAGAAAGGGAAACGAATTGACTTGGAGTAGCTCCAGGAAGAACCGGCATGTCCGGCCGCCGCCGACAATTGCGATATTCAGTGAAAGCGTTTTTAACACGTTTTTATTTGGATGATTGATGGTATCCATGAACACTATCCATAACCATTAACCGGGACAAACACGTTGGTTTACCGAGAATCAGATATCATATTGCTTCATTTTTCGCCAAAGAGTGGTGCGGTTCATCCCAAGGGTTTTTGCGGCTTTTGTTTTATTCCCTTTGCACTGTCTGAGTACGCGAAGTATATTATCAAATTCGGTTTTATTGGGTGTATTTTTCAGGGTCGGGTTTAAAGAAGTATGATCCGGATGAGCAGTATGGTTATTTCTCAGGTAATCCGGGAGGTGCTGTAAATCAATCACATCATTTTGGCAGATGATCAGGGCGTGCTCAAGAATATTTTCAAGTTCTCTCACATTGCCGGGATAGCCGAAATTCAGCAACACCTTCATCGCCTGTTCGGAAATTTCCACATGCCTGTTGTCCCGTGCCGCACAGAGCCGTCTTAAAATATGACGAATCAGAATCGGGAGATCATCCCGTCTGTGTTTCAATGTGGGCAGTTCGATTCTAAATACATTTAATCGATAAAACAGATCCTCTCTGAACAGCCGCTTTTCAACCAGTTTATCAAGGCCGCGGTTGGTGGCGGATATAATTCGAATATCCACCTTTTTAGTGTGCTGGCTTCCCAAAGGATAAAACTCTTTATCTTCCAGAACACGCAAAAGTTTGGCCTGGAGGGAAAGGGGCAAATCTCCGATTTCATCCAAAAATATGGTTCCCCTGTCGGCGTCGTTGAATCGCCCCGGTTTGTCGCGGTCCGCGCCGGTAAAGGCGCCTTTGACATAACCGAACATTTCTGATTCGAGCAGATTATCCGGCAGGGCCGCGCAATTGACTTTGATAAAGGGATGATAGGATCTTTTGCTGGAGGAATGAATCACTTTTGCCAGAAGATCTTTGCCTGTGCCGGTCGCACCTTCAATCAGTATGGTGGTATCGGTTCCTGAAACCACACTGACAGTCTCGAATATTTTTTGCATTTCCGGGCTTTTACCAATCATGTCATGAAACGTGTAGCGGTCACTCATCGCCTGTTTCAACTGGCGAACCAGTGTAAGATCATGAAATGTGGCCAGCCCCCCGACACTGACCCCTTTTTCATTCTTTAAGGCCATATAATTGGCCCGAATAGAAAGGGTCTCTCCATCAGCTGTTCGTATTTTACCAAAACGGCTGTTTCGAGGGACACCATTGGCAATGGAGCCTTTTAAAAGAAAAAAATCGTGCGGATCATCGCCTTCAAAGATGGATGAACAGGTTTGCCCCAGAATCTCTCGACGGTCATACCCGGATAGTTTTTCAGCTTCTTTATTAAAAAAGGTGATGTGACCTCCGCGGTTTACGGTAAAGATACCCACATCCAGACTGTCGAGGATCATTTTCATGCTGCGTTCTTCATAATGGATGCGGTCAATCAAGTCGGCAATGGGGGAATGGTCCTGCAGGATTGTCAGACATCCCTGGAATTCTTGATTTAAATCATAAATGGGTGTCGCCATACGGTTTAGATAAAATTTCCTGTCATCGTCATCCGTAATTTCTACACTGGGTTCTTGAGTTGTTTCGTCATCAGACTCTCGAAGCAGACAATTGACCATACACGGCACACCAATAAATATTTCGCGAC